>JAEURV010000024.1 GCA_016788465.1 Nitrospira sp.
GACCGAGTTGAACGTGCCCTACAAGAAGCCAATCCGCACTACGACAAAGACTATCAACAGGAAGGCGTGACCTGCGCCGCCTGTCATGTGCGGGATGGTGTGATTCTGGGACCGTACGAAGATGCCAAAGCCCCCCATCCAACAAAATACGACCCGTCGTTTCGCAGCCCGAAACTTTGTGAGCGCTGTCACAGCGTCGTGGGAGGACCGGCACAGTTTTATAATGGCGGACCTTGCGGCACCTATCCTGAATACGAAGACGGCTACTGGAAGAAAGAACGCGGTTTCATCTGCCAAAGCTGCCACATGCCGGAGATCGAACGACCGGTCGCAATCGGCGGCCCCGTTCGCCAAGGCCGTCAACATCTTTGGCGAGGTGGGCATGACCCTGCGATGGTCAAACGGGCAATCGACGTGAAGATCATGGCTGACCCGGCCGAACCGAAACCGGGTGACAAGGTCCGGATCACGCTGACCCTTGTCAATGCAGGGGCCGGGCACAAACTCCCGACGGGGGACCCAGATCGCCATTTCACCGTCGAGTTTGCCGTTGAGGATCAGAACGGCAAAGTGTTGGAACACCAGTCCAATACGATGGGGCGTTGGATCCTGTGGCAGCCAGCCATTATCGAGTTGCACGACAATCGGCTCATGCCGCTCGCCAGCCGGGACTATACGTTTGAGTATCAAATGCCAAAGGAGAGCGCCGAACTCAAGTTAATCACAAAGGTTCGGTACCACATCCAAACAGACGGACAGCATCAGATGCTCATCGACAAGTATGGTCTCACGGCGAAGGGCCCGTACAACTTTACCGTCTATGAACGAGCCGCGCCTTTGACCGGCAATCTTGCCGAAGCGTTTGCGCAGCGCATGACTGAGACACATCTTGCCTGCGCAGCACCAAGTCGCAGCTGACCATACACCATCCAGGATGGGTTGTTCTTGGAGAGAGGAGAAATCATGAAACGACGTGGTCGATTACTCACCGTCGCACTCACCCTTACAACTGTCACAGCTGTTACAGACACATTTGCTGGTCCAGAAATTAGCGGCATTCCAAGAGCACCGGTGGATAAAGCCAAGATGGAAAAGGCGAGATTATCCGCACAACTCTGCGGCCCAGGATGGAGGCTGTCAGACGACCGTGAACATTCCCCAACGAGTTTCTTGTGCATCCCTGTCAAACCAAGAGTACAGTGCCCACCAAATGCGCAGTTGTTTGAAACAGACAGCTCAATCGGCTGTACCCCAAAGCCAAACTAGGTACGCATCTGTATGAATCCATCAACTACCGGTCGTCTTTCTCCTGAAATTGAGCCACCGTGGCAGTTTGAAGGCATCCGACGCCCTTCCTAGGACCGGCTCCACTCATGAGGCGACTGAGCCAAACTTCTGAGGTTGGGACAACTGACTATCGCCGGAGCGATTGCGATGCCGCACTTTGAGACGCATTTTGTACGCCGTGTTGGATGGCTCCGTGCCGCTGTGCTAGGGGCAAATGACGGCATTGTGTCCTCGGCCAGTCTTGTCGTCGGCGTTGCCGCAGCAGGCGCAAGCTCAACGAGTATCATGACCGTGGGCGTAGCCGGTCTGGTGGCGGGATCCATGGCAATGGCTGCCGGCGAGTACGTTTCAGTGAGTTCACAGGCCGATGCCGAGCGCGCGGATCTCGAACGTGAGCGTAACGAGTTATCGTCAGATCCTGAACAGGAGCACAGGGAAATGACTGCCATCTACGTGGCACGTGGGCTCGATACGGAGCTCGCATCCAACGTCGCAACGCAGTTGATGGCACATGATGCACTCGGTGCCCATAGCCGTGATGAGCTCGGCATATCCGACACCATGACCGCACGGCCAGTGCAAGCCGCCCTGGCATCAGCTGTCACGTTTTCTGTTGGTGCCGTCCTCCCACTCCTGATCGTCCTGTTGGTACCAACCTCTGCACTTATGTGGGCTGTTTCCGGAAGTTCACTTCTATTTCTGGCTCTTTTGGGGTCCCTCGCCGCACGGATCGGCGGCGCTTCCGCAATGATTGCAGCCACGCGGGTTACAATTTGGGGCGCCTTGGCAATGGCCGTGACCGCTGGGGTTGGAGCGTTGTTTGGGGTTCCTGCCTGATCCCTACTATTCCTGATCGCTGAAACACTAAGCAGAGCCGATGCCGGCAAGGTACCGGCGTTATGGTCTACTCAGAGCCGAAGGACGGGAGCACACGTTCAGGGCATCCTCGGAATTACAAGCAGTGCCTGACGACCATCCCTGAATCGTCCGGCGTGCGCCGATCAGTTGAAGCGGTGTCACGGTCATGGGATCAGTCGAGGCCCCAAGCACAATGTGTCTGATAAAGGTGTCCGACCTTCAATGACATTCACCGTCCGACCAAAAAGAATTCCTCAATGCGGGCTTTGATCTGATCCCGCACCGTTCGAAAGGCCTGATGTTGTTCTTCGCGAGATCCGGTTGCAGCGGCTGGATCGTCGAAGCTCCAATGAACGAGATGTCCTGTGTGAGGCCAACGGGGACAAGACTCCTTGGCCCGATCACATACGGTAATCACATAGTCGAACCCCTGATCAAACAACTCGTCCATGCTCTTCGATCGTTGGGCAGAAACATCGACCCCCAGCTCCTGCATGGCTATCACCGCGCCTGGATTGAGGCCAACCGGATGCGTCCCGGCACTGTAGACATCGAACTGGTCGCCAGCCAGATGACGGAGCAACCCTTCCGCCATCTGGCTTCTGGCTGAATTGCCCGTACAGAGAAATAAGACTCGCTGTTTCATGAGCAACAACTCGGAGAGCAGCAAGCCACCGTATTCGTCTCTGGTTTTGTCGCCCGTACAAAGCCGCTGATGAACTTGCCGTCGACCACCGGTGCGATGGCGTCAAGATTGAGATCGGTTCCCTCAAACAAATCCCGTGCATCCGCAGCCGTATAGACTCTGGTTGGCTCGATCGAGACTCCTTCGAATCCCACGCGTTTCAGCTTTGCGATGTACTCCTGTTCCTCCAACGCACCGGCGACACATCCGGCCCATAACTC
>JAEURV010000039.1 GCA_016788465.1 Nitrospira sp.
AGCGAGCACTGTTACGGCTACGACAATGACGGGCCGAACTGAGAGAAGGGGCTTGTCGCCAACCCAGACCATGCCGGTGCCTACCGCAGCTTTGCCACCGTCACTCCATCACCGCCTTCGGCCCGGTCGCCCGGGCGAAACTCAACCACATAGGGCGATGATTTGAAATGCTCTCGCAAGGCGGACTTGAGCCGGCCAGTGCCATGGCCATGAATGACACGAAGAAACGGGGCACCATCGAGCGTTGCTCGATCCAACGCCGCCACGACTTGATCCAAAGCCTCATCCACGGCTTGACCTCGCACATCCACAACGGTCTGCTCCTCCAACCCAAGTCCGGTAATTGTCGTACTCCGGTGAGGAGACAGTGCTGCAATAGTCGGCTGGGACGGCTCCACGTGAGACGCACTGGCGATCCCGAGGAGGTTCGCAACGGTTGCCAAGATCTCCCCTTCTCCGACCTTGACACGGACACGCTTCTTCCCTTGTGGAAGTTCCAATAACGTTCCCGTCATGCCCAGTCCCGAGATCTCCACGGTATCCCCGACAGCAAGCTGTTCCATCGGGATCGGCTCACTCGGGGGCGCAAGCTCCTGCGTGGTCTTTGTCTCTAACTCCCGCAATCGCTCTTTGGTCTCCTTCGCCTTGATGAGTTTTTGCTCGCGTTTGAGTGAATCGACCGTTGCCTGCACCTCGGCTCTGGCCCGTTGAAACTGCTCGCCGAGTTTTTTCTTGAGTCCCCGACGAGCTTCCTGTTCCGCAGCTTCCAGCTGAGCCCGCAACGCCAGGGCTTCACGAGCTGCTTGTTCTGCTTCTTGCCTCGCTCGCTGGGTTTGCTCCCGATCATCGGCAAGCTGGCGCTGTTTGCGTTGCAAATCCGCCATCAATTCATCAAGCCGTTGGTTCTGGCGATGTAGGCGTCTTCTCGCCTCATTCACGAGGCACTCATCCATGCCCAGGCGCACGGCAATCTCCAAGGCAGACGAACCTCCTGGAATGCCCATGAACAGTCGGTAGGTCGGCGCCAGCTGTTCGACGTCGAATTCAACACTGGCATTCCCGAATCCAGCAGTCGTTTGCGCGAGCTCTTTGAGAGCTCCGTAATGCGTGGTGACTACGACTTTCATATTGAGTTCCGCCAAGCGACAGAGTACTGCCTCCGCCAAGGCGGCCCCTTCTTGGGGATCCGTCGAGGTTACCGGCTCATCGAGCAACACCAACGACCGCGGTGGTGCGAGAGCGTCGGTCTCCGAAGGCGCAGCACGTTCAGAAAGGAGCCGAATCATTTGAGTCATATGCGCCGAAAAACTGGAAAGATCCCGACTTAAGTCCTGGGCATCTCCAATATCGGCATAGAGATCGGTAAAGAGCGCCATCTCCGACTCTGGCGCACAAGGAAGATGCAACCCGGCGCGAACCATGAGGGCAAAGAGCCCGACGATCTTGAGCGTCACGGTCTTCCCACCCGTATTCGGTCCTGAGATCACCAGCACGCGAATCGTTTCATCCAAATCAATATCGTTGGCAACGACCTCATCCTTGGCAAGCAGCAAGAGCGGATGCCGCGCCTGCTTGAGGATGACGCGGCCAGACTCATTCACGATCACGGGATGACATTTCAGCCGACGACTCATCTCCGCCCTGGCCTTGATGACATCGCATTGAGCCAACACTTCGACCCCCTGGTTGATCACATCCGCCTTGGCGGCGACGACGGCACTCAGCTCCCGGAGGATCCGCTGTACCTCCCGCTCGATCTCCAAATCCGCCACCTTGATGGAATTGTTCAGCTCAACCAACTCCCGTGGCTCCAGAAACACGGTGGCTCCGCTCGCAGATACATCGTGAACGATGCCAGGAATTCTCCCCCTCATGTCCGCCTTGACCGGTATGACGTAGCGCCCTTCTCGCTGAGCAAAATACGACTCTTGCAACACCTCTTCATAGCGCCGTGAATGGAGGATCCGCTCAAGATGGTCTCGCATCTCCTGCTTCAATCCCTGCGCGTGATGTGTCAGACGTCGCAACTCGGGAGAGGCTGTCTCTTTCATCGCCCCATCTGCCTGGATAGTTCCCTCGATCGCGCGCAACACTCCTTGCAAAGCCTTTGTGGTATGAAGCGGCGCCAACACCTGCGCAAGCCGTTGAGTCTCGTCCCTGTGAGACTCGGCATAGTATTCCAGCTCTGCCATCATGGTCAGCACGATGGCACAATCCCGCAATTCACCCGCCTCAAGCACACCGCCTTTGGACGCACGACTCAATGATTCACGAATATCCGGAAAGCCCAGCGCAGGGACCGGATCACTCCCTTCGAGCCAAGCGACCATCTCACTCGTCTCTTGTTGGCGCTGACAGACATCGGCCAGCTCGCTGGCCAGTGACAAGGATCGGCATCGAGCTCCACCGATCGCCGACTGCGCATGGAGGGAGAGGAATTCGAGTACACGCGGCCACTCTAACGCCTGCATCGCTTGATCGAATAATGTTTGACTCATCAATCCAGCACCTCGCAATTCGACGGACGGCAGAACTCTAGCCTTCCGGAGGAACTGGAAGCAACTCCTCGCAGGCTGTTGACAAAGGCCGCCAGCGACGTGCTCACGTCGCTCAGAGGCTCGCCGTACGGGCCGGAGTACGACTCGCCCCTTCGCTCGCTGCGGCCTTGCTGGACAGCCTTTCTGAACAGCCTGCGGGGCATCTCGATTTGGTCAGTCATCGTGAGGATCGGTCTGTTTGAGGAAGAGCGTAGGGTTTGTCAACACACTCCTAGAGCCTTGAAGCACTCAGAACCCCGCATATTGTCACAGTATTCTCATGCAACATACTGCTCCCTTCTATCTTGACAAGAGTGAGAGGGCATCGATACTATCCGCTTTTGTGCTGTACCACCTGTCAGCTCTCAATCAACACATTTGCCTGTAGAGGAATACACCATGGCCATTCGTATCGGAATCAATGGATTTGGACGAATCGGGCGCAACGTGATGCGCGCCTCAATGGGGGATAAGGACCTGCAGATCGTTGCAATCAACGATCTCACGGACGCCAAAACGCTTGCCTACCTGCTCAAATACGATTCAGTCCACGGAACCTTACCGGCAACCGTCGAAGCCAAAGAGGATCAGATCCTTGTCGATGGGAACCCAATCAAAGTGTTAGCCGTCAAAGATCCCAAAGAACTGCCCTGGAAAGCGTTAGAGGTTGATGTCGTCATCGAGTCGACCGGTCGATTCACCGACCGTGAAGCAGCGGGCAAACACCTGTCCGCCGGTGCCAAACACGTGATTATTTCAGCCCCGGCCAAAGATCCAGATGTAACGATCGTCCTTGGCGTCAACGATCAGAAGTTCGACCCCAAGGCGCACCACATCGTCTCCAATGCCTCCTGTACGACGAACTGCCTTGCTCCGGTAGCCAAAGTGCTGTTGGAAAATTTCGGGATCAAGCATGGCATTATGACGACCATCCATTCCTATACCAACGACCAGCAGCTTCTCGATTTGCCGCACAAGGATCTCCGTCGTGCTCGTGCTGCAGGTATGTCGATGATCCCGACCAGTACAGGAGCCGCTAAGGCCCTCCACCTTGTTATTCCTGAACTCAAAGGCAAATTAGATGGGCTGGCCATTCGAGTCCCGACCCCGAACGTGTCGTTGGTTGACCTCACCGTAGAAACGGAAAAGGATTGTGACATCGCCTCCGTGAATGCCGCGTTCAAAAAGGCTGCGGACGGCCCTCTCAAGGGTATTCTCAAATACTCAGAAGATCCGATCGTCTCAATCGACCAAAAGGGTGATGACCACTCCGCAACCGTTGATGCCCCATTGACGAACGTCGTCGACAAGCGCCTGGTCAAGGTCACAGCCTGGTATGACAATGAATGGGGATATTCCTGCCGCGTCCGCGATCTCGTGAAAGTCTTGGCGGGAAAATCAGTAAGCCGCTGAGAGCGCATCGAAGGACATGCACGCAGGTCTGTGCTCACGCTATTCATTAATTCACCGGATCCAGCGCCACGCTGACTGACTTTAACCGAAGGAGCGCTTCGTGAACTTGCACAAAAAGACGATCGATGATGTGCAACTTCGTGGCAAGCGTGTCATCATTCGGGCCGATTTCAATGTCCCGCTCGATGAGTCGCTCCACATTACGGATGATACCCGCATTCGCTCGACGCTGCCCACACTCAATCGCGTCGTGGACGAGGGCGCGAAAGTCATTCTTTGCTCACACCTAGGTCGACCGAAGGGAGCGTTTGAACCCAAATACAGCCTCGCGCCTGTCGCGAAACGTTTAGGAAGACTCCTCGGAAAAGAAGTGCTCTTCGCTCCGGATTGCATAGGGCCGGCCGTCGAAAAGCTGGTTGCCAAGATGAAGGACGGTGACGTACTCCTGCTTGAAAACCTCCGGTTTCACGAGGGTGAAGAAAAAAACGACGATGGTTTCGCGAAAGCCCTGGCCTCGCTGGGGGATGTATTCATCAACGACGCGTTTGGAGCGGCACACCGAGCCCACGCCTCAACCGTCGGTATTACGAAGTACATCAAAGATGCGGCGGCAGGGGCACTGCTCAAGAAGGAAATCGAATACCTCGAGGGGGCCGTCGCCAATCCCGTGCGACCGTTTGCCGCCATCCTGGGGGGGGCCAAGGTTTCCGGGAAAATCGGAGTCATTGAAAATCTCGGCAAGAAAGTCGATAAGGTCATCATCGGTGGTGGTATGGCCTTCACCTTCCTGAAGGCAAAGGGCTTGGAGATCGGCAACTCCCTCTGCGAAATGGACATGCTGGATTTCGCGCGAGGCATCGAAGACCATGCCCTCTCGCGTGGGGTCAAATTTTATCTCCCCGTCGACTGTGTGGTCGCAGCCAGTCGAGAGGTCGGTGCAGAGACCAAGATTGTCCCGGTCCAGGAGATTCCCAAAGGATGGTACGCCCTCGACATTGGCCCGGCCTCCGTCAAACTCTTCAATGAGGCGGTCCAAAACGCCAAGACCATCCTGTGGAACGGCCCGATGGGGGTCTTTGAAATCGACGCCTATGCAAGGGGAACCCTGGCCATGGCCCATGCCATCGCCGATGCGTACGCCCTCACGATCGTCGGTGGTGGTGAAACAGCCCTCGCCGTTCATCGAGCCGGTGTGTCCGAGAACATGTCGTTCATCTCGACCGGCGGCGGCGCCGCACTGGAATTGCTTGAAGGCAAGACGCTGCCAGGCCTTGCAGCCCTGCCTGATCGCCAGAGCTGACGACCGCTCATTAGTACAATCTCAATCCAAGGAAACCCTGTGCGTACACGGCTCATTGCTGGCAACTGGAAGATGAACAAGACCGCGTCCGAAGCGGCTACATTTGCTGCAGAACTGAGCCGGCATCTTTCGAAGGCGCCCACAGACATAGAACTGGTTGTTGCACCACCGTTTACGGCATTGGAATCGGTCCGCAGAGTATTGGGCCCAGCATCTCCTATCCAACTCGGAGCGCAAAATCTGTTTTGGGAAACGCAGGGAGCGTATACCGGAGAGATCTCCGCCCCTATGCTGAAGGACCTCGGTTGTCGCTATGTGATTCTTGGCCACTCTGAGCGGCGAACGCTCTTTGGTGAACGGGGTGACGGAATTCGAAAGAAACTTCAGGCAGCCTTCACACATGGGCTCCGCCCGATCCTCTGTATCGGTGAGTCACTCGCGCAACGAGAAGCCGGTTCAACCGACGAGGTACTCGCGCAACAGATCCACGAGAGTTTGTCCGGCTTCACTGCCGAGCCCCTAGAAAGTCTCACCGTCGCGTATGAACCCATCTGGGCGATTGGTACCGGTCGATCGGCAACAACCGAGCAGGCGGTTACCGCACATCAGACGATTCGGGCGGTCCTTGCCACCACAGCCTCTCCCTCTATTGCCGAACGAACGAGAATTCTGTATGGAGGCAGTGTGACGACGCAGAATATCGCTGCCCTTTTGTCGTCGGACCAGATAGATGGCGCGCTTATCGGCGGCGCTTGTCTAGACGCAACCTCCTTTGCTACAATCGTCAAACTTGCTTCTACTACTCGATCCATCGGAGTCTGAACGTTCATGTTATACACGCTGATCGTGGTCGTCCATGTGTTCATCTGTTTTCTGATGATTGGAGCGATTCTGCTCCAGTCTGGGAAAGGGGCTGAGATCGGAGCCGCCTTTGGTGGGTCCAGTCAAACGGTGTTCGGAAGCCGTGGTCCAGCTAATTTTCTCAGTAAACTCACCGTATTCGTTGCAGCCATTTTCATGCTGACGTCGCTCAGCCTGGCAATCTTGGCAAAACAGCGGACGTTCTCCTCGACGGTCATTGACCTCGAGCACAAGAGCGAGCCAGCAACTCCGCCCGCTGCGCCGCCTGCTCAACCATCCGGAGAGTCCCACTCCTCCACCGGTGATTCACCCTCAACTGGTCACTAACGGTGTGTTGACAAACCCTGCGCTGTTTTCCAAATGGATCGATGCGCATGGTGACCGACCTACGTAGGACGCCACGCAGGCTGTCCAGCAAGGCCGCAGCGAGCGAAGGGGCGAATCGTACTCCGTCCCCTACGGTGAGCCTCTGAGCGACGTAAGCACGTCGCTGGCGGCCTTTGTCAACAGCCTGTTAATTGAACATGCAGCTTCCGGCTAGAAGTTTTCGCTCTTCCTGGCAGCACGGCTGAGAGCTTCCGCTGCAACGGCTAAATCCTGGTCAGCCAGGATTGGTGGGCGGAGTTTTCACCGCGTACGATCGAGAAGAAGGTGTCTTGGAGTGAGCGTGTAATTGGCCCGGGTGTCCCGGCACCGATACGGCGGTTGTCGATCTCCCTCACCGGAGTCAGTTCAGCAGCCGTCCCTGTGACAAATACTTCATCGGCAATATACATTTCATCACGGGTAAACCGTTCTTCCATGACCGGGATGTTCCGCTCTTGCGCCAATTGAATGACCGAATTTCTCGTAATCCCTTCGAGCACCGACGTCAACGGCGTCGTCTTGAGAACACCGCGGCGGACAATGAACACATTCTCCCCGGTTCCCTCGGCGACATACCCCTCCGGATCGAGAAGAATCGCCTCGTCATACCCATCCGCCTTTGCTTGTCTTTTCGCCAGAATAGAGTTCACATAATAGCCGGAGATTTTCCCTCGGGTCATGGACACATTCACATGATGCCGCGTAAAGGAAGACACACAAGCACGCATCCCATTGGCCAGCGCCTCATCACCTAAATAGGCCCCCCACTTCCACGCAGCGATGGCCACCCGAATCGGATTGTCTCCCGGATGCACCCCCATCGCACCATACCCGATAAAGACCAAGGGGCGGATGTAGCAGGCATCCAGTCGATTGACACGAACTGTTTCCACGATGGCCTCGGTGATCTGTTTCTTATCGTACGGCATGACCATCATGCTGATGTGTGCCGAATCAAACAACCGATCCACATGTTCCTGAAGCCGAAAGATGGCGGATCCTGACTTACCCTTGTAGCAACGCACACCTTCGAAGGCTGCCAGCCCATAATGTAGTGAGTGGGTGAGGACATGAACATTCGCCTCCCCCCAGGCCACGAACTTCCCGTCCATCCATATTTTTTCAACCGGCTCCAACATATGCGTGCGAGCTCCAGCAAAGGATAATGGAGATACGACCTTGATTAAGAGTGAGGGACTATAGCGTGCAGCTGACCTCTGGTCAAGCAAAGGGGCCCTCAGTCAGCTCAAGCATGACTCTGCTGGCAGGACCTGTACGGCACGTCCGTCACAGCCTTATGGCTGGAGAGGCTCTCTGCAAAGCTCGACGGGTTGTTTAGGAGAAGGCACAATAGGCACGAAGGCGAGCACTCAGGAAGGTGCCGACTCGATCTTCTCCATCCGGGCTCATCGTCACGACTTTGGCTCCAAATAGCAGACCGCGTACCCAGCGAACCACGACACGCTGAATTTCCACCGGTTCGTCTCTATCAGGAAGACTGAGCCGAACGGTCAGCTCCATCCCTGGTACGACTTGATGGTCACCCAACACACGTAACCCATTCCGACATAGATTCACGACTGTTCCCTTTCCGAGGAAGTCACCACCCATGTAATAGGTCTCACAACGAACAGGAATCCGGTGATACGTACGAATCACAAATTTGCCGGTAGGTGCCATGCTTTTATCACCCTCTCGCAGTGGAATCGCAGTCCCATTACGTCGACAACGGTTGGGTTTTCGCAGGCGGAAGAATACGTGGTGTCTCGAACATGATCCTAGCCCTCAAAAGAGGGGGACAAGAATGATCGCTTATCAAGCGAGACCGTCTCCATGGCTTGACACTTCTCGCACTCACATGTTAAATGAACCGTTCCTCAAGACTGGAGAAGAGATATGTACGCGATTATCGAAACAGGTGGTAAGCAATATCGGGTAGAAGCAGGGGCAACAATCCAGGTTGGGAGTTTGCCTGGCGATGTCGGCTCACAAGTAGAACTTGACCAAGTCCGTCTCGTGCATGGTGACGCGGGATTCCTCATCGGGCAACCACTCGTTGCGGGAGCCAAAGTCACAGCCGAAATTGTGCGTCACGGTCGGACGCGATCGATTACCGTATTTAAGAAAAAGCGTCGCAAAAACTACCGACGTACGCGTGGACACCGTCAAGGGTTCACCAAGCTCCTGATTACCGGTATTGCAACGGCATAATTAAAGGGTGGGAAGGATAGATCATGGCAACAAATAAAGGTGGCGGATCCTCACGTAACGGTCGTGATAGTAACCCCCAATACTTGGGCGTGAAAGCCTACGGCGGCCAGACGGTGACGGCCGGCAGCATTATCGTCCGGCAACGCGGAACCAAATTCTTTCCCGGCTTCAATGTGGATCTGGGAAGAGACCATACGTTGTTCGCCAAAGCAACTGGTGTGGTCAAGTTTGAAGGTGGACGCGGCAGACGAAGAGTCAGTGTGTATCCTGGTTCGGCGAAGTCCTAGCCGTCCATTTCCACGCTCTCCTTCACCAGCCAGACAGACATTCTCTCTCGCTCCCTCTTTCGCCTCAGGGTCAGGTATACTCTTACATCTCCTCACCATGGCTCGGCTATAGGAAATTCGCACCCCATGTTTGTCGACGAAGTACGCGTGACGGTACAGGCCGGGGGAGGCGGGAACGGCATCTGTAGCTTCCGGAGGGAAATGTTTGTCCCGCGCGGGGGTCCGGATGGCGGCGACGGCGGCAATGGCGGCGACGTCATTATGACTGCATCGCATCGACTGACGACCCTACTTGACCTCCGGTATCAGAACCACTACGAGGCACAAGACGGTAGACCCGGTGGTGGCTCGAACTGTACCGGACGTTCAGGTGATGACGTCACGATCTATGTGCCGGTTGGAACCGTTGTCTACGATGACCAATCAAATGACATCCTCGCGGATTTTACCGAAGACGGCCAAACCGCTGTGATCGCTCAGGGAGGGCGTGGCGGGAAGGGCAACAGCAACTTCGCCACGTCGGTCAATCGCGTACCGACCAAGTGCACTCCTGGCACTCCCGGGGAAGAGCGCACCTTACGACTCGAACTCAAATTACTGGCCGATGTTGGCCTTGTTGGATTTCCCAATGCGGGAAAGTCGACCCTCATTTCAGCCATTTCTGCGGCTCGTCCGAAAATTGCCGATTACCCTTTCACCACGTTGGCGCCCAATCTTGGTGTCGTCCGATGGGGGTCTGACCGCAGTTTTGTGGTAGCCGATATCCCCGGCTTAATCGAAGGGGCGCATGAAGGAAAAGGCCTGGGGGTCCAGTTTCTCCGCCATATTGAACGGACCGCGTTCTTACTCCACTTGATCGACGTCTCAGAATGGGCTACCGAGGATCCAAGAAAAAGTTTTGAGACTCTCCGGCAGGAACTGGCCGCTTATGACCAGGGACTGTCCACTCGCCCCTTTGCCGTTGTCCCAACCAAGATTGATGTCGTAGGGACAAGTGAACGGCTGGGACAGATCAAAGCCTATTGCCAGGACCGAGGGTATTCCTGCTTCCCAATCTCGGCGGCCACAAATACGGGATTGGATCAGTTGATCCTGTATGTCGGGAAACAGGTCGATACGTTGCGGATGCTGCCATGCGAGACACAGTCCTAACGCAAGCCACGCGGATCGTCATCAAAATCGGCAGCAGCCTGATCGCATCGCGCGCAGAAGGACTGCGCCCGGAGAGGATCGATCGGTTGGCCGACGAGATCGCCACCCTGAAAAGACAGGGACGAGAGATTCTGATCGTCTCCTCCGGCGCTATTGTCTCCGGTATCAGAAAACTGCAGCTGACAGAATACCCGAAGAACCTACCCGTGAAGCAGGCTGCGGCAGCTGTGGGGCAAAGCCGCCTGATGTGGGCCTATGAAAAGGCCTTCGAGCGTCTCTCGATCCAGGTGGCACAGATCCTCCTCACTCACCAGGATCTTGAAGATCGCCGCCGTTTTCTCAACGCCCGCCATACCCTTTCGAGTCTGATTGATTTCGGGATCATCCCGATTATCAATGAAAATGATACCGTCGCCGTGGATGAAATCAGAGTCGGTGACAATGATACCTTGGCCAGCGAAGTGGCTCACCTAGCCGATGCTGACCTCTTGGTCATTCTATCTGATGTCGATGGGCTATATACGGAAGACCCTCGTAAGAATCCTTCGGCCACCCTGATTCCGTTCATCCCGACTATCACTGACGACATCGAGCGATTGGCTGGCGTGTCCAGCACGTTCGAAGGCACAGGCGGCATGGCCACCAAGCTCCGGGCAGCCAAGAAGGTCGGCCAATACGGTGTCTCGACCTTGATCCTCAACGGAGAACGAGCCGGGCTCCTCGCTACAGCGCTGACCACAGGAACCGGGGGTAGTCTCTTTCTAGCCAAGGAACGACGCCTGAACAGCCGAAAACATTGGATCGCGTTCACACTTCGCCCGCGTGGCCGGATTCACCTGGACCAAGGGGCCGTCGATGCCCTCGCTCAACGAGGGAAAAGCCTCCTTGCATCCGGTATTCGTGAGGTCATCGGACCATTCGAAGCTGGCGATCCGGTGAGTTGCTTCGATCCCGACGGAAAAGAATTTGCCAAAGGTCTGGTGAACTTTTCGTCGGAGCTCCTGGACCGGATGAAAGGCCTCAAGACGACGGTGATTCAGGAGCAATTTGGTCCCCAAGAATACGAGGAAGTCATTCACCGCGATAATCTCGTCATCCTCTGACATGTTGAATGTTGACATAGCGGGTGTTGAGTGATGTCAGACGTGTCCAAAAGCTCACCCCTCACCCCTTACCCCTCACCCTTGCGGCTGGGCCTTCTCGGCGGCAGCTTCAACCCCATTCACAACGGCCACCTCGCGATCGCCCATCGGGTATACGAACGCCTGCAACTCTCTCGCGTCCTCTTTATTCCAACTGGCAACCCACCCCACAAACAGAGCGGATCACTGGCTTCCGCCCAGGCTCGCCTTGAAATGGTCGAGCTGGCGATCGCTGAAACCCCCTGCTTCGAGGTATCGGCAATTGAGATCAATCGGCTCGGTACGTCATACTCGATCGACACGGTCCGTGAAATCCACTCCCAATACGGCCAGTCGTGGAAACTGTTTTTTATCATTGGGTTAGATGCCTTTCTTGAGTTCTCTACCTGGAGAGACCCGGAGTCACTCTTACGGCTGTGCCATTTCGTGGTTGTCCCTCGCCCTGGGCAATCATTCCTATCCCTCAGCAAGATGCCCCTACTGTCTGGTCTTGATGCACAAGCCCTTAAGCAATTGGATCTCGGCATCTTAGACCAGCTGAACATCACGGTCCCAGACTCATCTGGTGTTACTTGTTTACCGATCCCCCCCTGTCTCATCTCTGCCTCAGAGATCAGGAGAAGGGTGCAATGCGGGGAGTCGCTGGTAAATATGTTGCCCCCCTCTGTGGAATCTTATATACTTCAACAGAGGCTTTATCAGGAGGACGGTAATCGCACGCACATCTAAGGCCACAGCCCTCGCCGTCGCCAAAGCCATGCTCGACAAGAAGGCCCTTGATGTTCAAGTCCTCGATGTCGCCCCGCTGACTTCAATCGCTGATTATCTGGTGCTCGGGTCGGCTGAATCCGACCGGCAGACACGCGCAGTCGCTGATTCAGTTGTCGACGCGCTTTCTCGTGTGAACCAACGACCACTCAGCCTTGAGGGAACAACCTCAGGCCAGTGGGTCGTTATCGATTTCGGCGATGTCGTGGCTCACGTATTTCGCCAGGAGGCTCGATCCCATTATGCGCTCGAGCGGCTCTGGAGCGACGCACGACAGATTCCCATTCCCGACAAGGCCTCGGCTCCGGAGGCAAAGGAGCGGCTGATCCGGAAAGCACGTTCGTAGAAGATGGTTTAGGCGATGTTCAAACTGCTGATCACCATTTTTCTTATCAGCGCTGGCGTGTTTGTGTACAGCTACTTCCGCGAGCTCAACCCCGGCTCCGTCGTCATCCATACCGGTCCCGGGACGGAGTTCGATCTCAATCCCGTCACACTCGTCTTAATCTCGATGGCCGGAGGGGCCGTCCTCGCAACATTCGTCGTCGGTTTGCAACAGACGGCCCATCTCATCCTGAATTGGCGCAGCCAACGTCTCGTACGCCGCAAAGAAAAGGTTGATACCCTTCACCGAGACGGAACCCACGCGTTCATGTCGAAACG
>JAEURV010000224.1 GCA_016788465.1 Nitrospira sp.
GTGGAACCAACGGAAAGGCCTAAGTTACCGATATCACAATTAAATTGGGGAAACCGTTGCAATAGCGAGCACTTGTCAAAAACCGTTCTTTCGATCTTTTAAGGCGAGGGCCCTGGGTTCGAGTCCCAGCCGGCTCACCACTTCATTCTTTCCCACCGCCTGTTCTGGCCTCGGCCTCCAATTTTCTCTCCGAACTATGTGTCGGCCGTAAGAGAACGGCAATTACGACCACTCAGGCCGCAAAGCTCTTACAAGTGACACACCGATCGGCCCAGCTCAACATCGATAAATTGATCGGCAGGGGTATTCTGAAGGAAGCCATGGGGAAGCAACACAACCGAGTGTTTGTGGCATTGGAAATTGTGAAGATCATCGAAGCTCTGCACGTGAGTTAGGCAAAGACCACTTCACGTCGTCAACACGCGTGTACTTGAAGGCAAGGGTCTTGGGTTTGAGTCTCAGCCGGCTCACGACTTTGGACCAGTGCAGAACTTTCAGGAGAACTTCATCCTCAGCCCGTCTGTATAGCCTCAGTCCAGCGTAATCTTAGTAGACCTGAAGCACCTTTTGTGACGGTTCGCAACGGGAGCGTTGCGGTCGGAATGACTACGAGCCGGACATGTCCGTTTTAAATTGGAGGGCCGAGCACCGATGTGTTAGTAGTGAAGGGCTTATGGTGTGGCGGACGCGGGCCACGTACTGATGGAGTTCCCACATCATGCGAAGAATGTCCTGAGAACCCATACCAACTGTCATGGAGACCTAGCGATGCCCAAAGCCCGCAGTGCCGGTCAGTGTGCTCAATGCGAAGCCGACGATCGAGTCAGGATGACCTTTATGACATGCAGCCGCTGTCGCCGGTATTTCTGTAGTGAGCACGGCACCTCTCAATTAGACCAATGCGAGGCATGCATCGAAGGCGGTGAAGAGACTGACTAGCAAATGGTCAATCATCGGATGGACAGGGGAAATGCTCCCAAGAGGCTTTCCGGAGACATTTGCATAAAACTGTGTTTGCATGTATCTGGTGGCTGCCGATGAGGGCCAAAGGGCTGGCCAGACGGCTGCAGGCTTGTCGCAACAGCGGGTCGGCGATTGCAGCAGAAGAATCATGAATCATGCGGGCTAGTACCTGCTAGGTGCACCACTTGTGCCAGTGCAGTTGGCACTTCCGCTGTTTCTCCCTCTCGGCCCCGTTGCTTTTCGTTGCGGCCTCACGTGTTCTCTCTCACCCGTGCCGTGCTTCTCCTTCTCGCGTACGAGAGAGATTTTGAGCTGATACAACGAGGAAACACCGGTCAAGGCCACCAACTGTTCATTCTTCTGCCGGCCGTCGATACATGATGGGGCGCGATACAATTCAGCGATTGCGTTTGTGGCAATCTATTAGAGCGTTGCTTAAGGCCGGCACCCGAAGCTGGTGCGCTATCATGGAATGATGACGACCCTCTCCCTATTTGCCGTCGTTTTCGTGCTCAATTGCTTGCCTGCCTTCGCACCACCGACATGGATGGTGGTATCTGCGATGACCTTGTCTAGCCCCGGTGCAAACCCCTGGCTCACCGCTTTCGCGGCTGCAACTGCGGCGACAGCCGGTAGGCTGGTTCTCGCGAAAATGGCCTTTCTTCTCGTCAGGCAACGGTGGTTGAGCGCGCGTACCAAAGAGAATGTTGATCTGGTGAAGGTGCGTCTGGACAAGCACCGCGCAATGACGTTCGGGGCGGTCCTCGCCTATACCTGCAGCCCCTTGCCGTCGAACTCGCTGTTCATCGCCTATGGGCTCACGTCGTTGCCCCTGGCTCCAGTGGCGGCTGCCTCCTTCATCGGCCGGTTTCTGACCTATAGTATTTGGGTGGTCCTAGCGACGGAAGTGGCGCAGAAGGTGGTTGTTGATGAGGGGTCGGTCTTTGCCTACCTCGGGGGGTATTTTGTCGTGACGCAAGTCCTCATGCTCGCGCTGGTGGTTCTCTTCACGAAACTGGACTGGAGGGCCTGGTTTGCCGGCAAAACGATCCGACTCATGAAACAGACCGAACCCGATGATCAGAAGTGACTTGGCATCATCCCAGAGTCGATCGTGGTCAATCCCTCATAACACGACATGCAGATCGGTGAGTGTCTTGGATCTTGTCGCACTAGGACGCAGGACCTCCACATAATACGCATTGCACCACCTTCTGAATCAATCTTAGAATACATCACCTAAAACCTTCGCGATCGTTCAACCCCTCGACAGCGTGATCCATGCCGTCCAACGACGACAAGAAAATCGAAGAGGCTCGTGCCAACGCTCACCGCCTGATCGAGCAGGGTCCGAAGGTATTCATCGCCTTATTTACGGTTACCATCGTGGCCTATCTGTCCGGATCGGTGTATACCAGATCATACTTTTCAGCATTCGGAGCCTCGTGGATTCTGGAAGAGGTTCCGGTCGCGATGTACTTCAGTCAAAGCTGGATCCCGCTGCTGCTCATTCTCTTCTTCGGGTATGTGGCCACGACGAACCTTACGCGGATCGAAGAGCGAGGCAATCTGACTAGGACGACACGGTTCAAGATTTCAGTCGCGGCGGTCCGATATGGTCCGTGGCTGCTGCTGGCACTTTTAGGAATCACCAGTTTACTCAGCTCACTCGAGTATCTGTCTGCTGCCATCGCCCTCTTACTGGTTGCGATCGCCGTTCTGCTGTTTCTGTGTGCCTCGGCACTGGAACTCTTTGTGGTGAGATTCAGCAAGATCGACCCCGAAATCGATCTATCGAGGGCCTACCTCTCACTCGCTGTGATTGCCGTTGCCTTGTACGTGGTTCCCGCCAAGCTCGGTACAAACCGGGCCTGGGTGGATCAGCAAGACACATCGTCTCTCCTGACCGTGTATCTTCGCGGTGATATGACTACCTACAAGCTTCTGTTTACGTCTGAGGAGCGGTGGTATGTCTTCCCGACCCGATATGAAGGGAGCGAGCCACCGGTTAAAGCGGTCGCCGCAACCGATGTTTCATTTGGGCCGGTTCGGAACGACGCGACGACTCGATCAGGAGCAGGGGCTCTGAGGGGGCAGTAATCCCCTGGTCCTGCCCTTGCACCATTACCGGATCAAAGTGGCAATGGGATGAAAAAGTGTCGCATAATGCCACAAAAATGGTAGGGGGCTGTCGCAATATGGGGCAGTCGAGGTCCTGCGCAACGATTCTTGTCCTTTGGAGAACGGCATGACGGAAGATTGGGGTGCAATCCTCGTTGTGGATGATGACGCGGATATGCGGGAACTGGCCTATGACATGCTGAAGGATCGCGGTCATCAAGTGACGATGGCTGGAAGCGGGGAAGAGGCCCTGAGACGGTTGAGTGAGGAGGACTATGCCGTCGTCCTGACCGATCTCCGCATGAAAGGGATGGAAGGGATCGAGTTGCTGGCCGAAATCAAACGCAGATATCCCGACATCAACGTCATTCTCATGACGGCATTCGGATCGGTAGAAACGGCGGTCGAAGCGATGAAGCACGGAGCCAGCGACTATCTCACAAAGCCCGTGAAGAAAGATGACTTGGTTCGCGTGATTGAACGGGTTGTCCGTGAGGCATCGCTGCGTCGGGAGGTGAACCGACTTCGAAAAGAAGTGCATAAAGAATATAGCTTTCACCAGATCCTGGGAAAGAGCAAGGCGATCCAAGGGGTTTTCGACCTCATTCGTCGGGTGGCGGATAGTCCGACCAATGTCCTGATTACCGGAGAGAGTGGCACCGGCAAGGAGTTAGTAGCGAAAGCG
>JAEURV010000084.1 GCA_016788465.1 Nitrospira sp.
ACCATAATCCTTTTCCCCTTGGAGGACTATTGTGAGAATTGATCGGAAATTTACCCGCCGTGGCGTGAGTCCATATGAGGGATTGGCGTTCGTCAAACGGTCGTCCGAGATTCGGAACCCCGACGGATCGACCGTCTTCAAGCTTGAAAATATTGATGTGCCTGAGCCCTGGTCCCAGCTGGCGGTCGATATTCTGGCGCAAAAGTATTTCCGGAAGGCCGGAATTCCGCAATGCGATCAAAACGGGCAGCCGCTGGTCGATGCCGACGGTAAGCCGGTGCTTGGGGGGGAGCGGGATGCTCGGCAGGTCTTTGAACGCATGGCCGGGTGTTGGACCCATTGGGGTCGGGCTTACGGGTATTTCAAGACAATGGAAGAGGCGGAGTCCTTTCATGATGAGATGTGCTACATGCTGGCACACCAAATGGCTGCGCCGAATTCTCCCCAGTGGTTCAACACAGGCCTGCATTATGCCTATGGTTTATCGGGGCCGGCGCAGGGGCACTATTACGTCGATCCGAAAACGCAGGAGGTGGTGAAGGCGACGAATGCATTCGAACATCCGCAGCCGCATGCCTGTTTCATTCAGTCGATCGAGGATGATCTGGTGAATGAAAACGGCATCATGGACCTGTGGGTTCGAGAGGCGCGCTTATTCAAGTATGGCTCCGGAACCGGGACGAATTTCTCGAAACTGCGCGGTGATGGCGAAGGACTGTCCGGTGGGGGGCGCTCTTCCGGGCTCATGTCCTTCTTGAAGATCGGTGATCGAGCGGCTGGAGCCATCAAGTCAGGCGGCACGACGCGTCGGGCTGCCAAAATGGTCTGTTTGGATTTGGACCATCCCGATATCGAAGAATTTATCGATTGGAAAGTCATCGAAGAGCAAAAGGTGGCGGCGATGGTGACGGGGTCGAAGATCTGCGCGCAGCGACTCAATGCCGTCTTGAAGGCTTGTCATACCGTCGATAGTACCGGTGCGCTTCGGCTGGACCTCGATCAGAAAACGAATTCGGCTCTGCGCGAGGTGCTCACGTCAGCCCGCCGCGAGATGGTCCCGGAGGCCTACATTCAACGGATGTTCTCCTATGCGCAACAGGGGTTCACGCATTTCGTGTTTCACGAATACGACACCAATTGGGACGGAAAGGCTTACCAAACGGTCTCCGGTCAGAATTCGAACAACAGTGTCAGGATTCCCAATGAGTTTTTTGCCGCGCTCGAAGCCGATGGCGACTGGCAACTGAAGCGACGTACCAACGGTAAGGTCTGCAAGACCATCAAAGCCAGAGAGTTGTGGGACCGTATCGCCTGGGCGGCTTGGACCTGTGCCGATCCAGGGACGCAGTACGATACTACCATCAATGAATGGCACACCTGTCCGGAGGATGGGCGGATCAATGCCTCCAATCCTTGTTCGGAATACATGTTCTTGGACGACACGGCCTGTAATCTCGCGTCGCTCAATCTGACGAAGTTCTACAGTGCCGATGGGAAGTTCGAACTCGAAGGGTTCCGCCACGCCGTTCGGCTGTGGACCATCGCGTTGGAGATCAGTGTCTTGATGGCCTCCTTCCCGAGTCGATCAATTGCTGAAAAGAGCTATCAGTTCCGGACGCTTGGGTTGGGATATGCCAATCTGGGGACGGTGCTTATGCGCCAGGGCATTCCCTACGACTCGCCCAAGGCGCTCGCAATCTGCGGGGCCATCACGTCGATCATGACGGGGGAATCCTATAGCACATCGGCGGAAATGGCGGCCGAACTGTCCCCCTTCCCCGGCTACGCAAAAAATCGGGAGCACATGTTGCGTGTCATTCGTAACCATCGACGGGCCGCCTATCAGGTGCCTTTCGACGAATATGAACGGCTGACCATTGCCCCTGCCGGAATCCGTCCTGAGCATTGTCCCCCCGAACTGCTGCTTGCCGCCAGGAGAGCCTGGGACCATGCGCTTGAGCTCGGCACTGCGTACGGGTATCGCAATGCGCAAGTGACAGTGATTGCACCGACCGGAACAATCGGGTTGGTCATGGATTGCGATACGACCGGGATCGAACCGGATTTTGCGCTGGTGAAATTCAAGAAGTTGGCCGGCGGGGGATATTTCAAGATCATCAATCAAAGCATTCCGCTCGCTTTGTCCAATCTCGGGTATACAGATCAACAGGTGCGGGATATCATCCATTACTGTGTCGGGGCCCAGACTCTCAAAGGCGCTCCGTTCATCAATCACGATACGCTTCGGCTGAAAGGCTTCGACGATGCGGCGCTCGATCGTTTGGAACGCAGCTTATCGCAAGCGTTCGAGATTCAATTCGCATTCAATAAATATACGTTTGGGGAAACTTTCTGCATCGAGCAACTTGGTCTGACTGAGGCGCAACTGAACGAGAAAAACTTCAATATGTTGAAGGCGCTCGGCTTTACGCAGGAAGAAGTCGCTGCTGCGAACGATTTCTGTTGCGGGACGATGACGATCGAAGGTGCGCCGCACGTGAAGGCCGAGCATCTGGCGGTCTTCGACTGTGCGAATCGATGTGGCCGCATCGGGCAACGTTCCATCGCCGTCGACGCCCACATTCGCATGATGGCTGCGGCACAGCCTTTCATCAGCGGTGCGATCAGCAAGACCATCAATATGCCGTCCGAGGCCACGGTCGAAGACGTCAAGGCCTCGTATTTTCTTGCCTGGAAGAGCATGGTGAAGGCTGTGGCGCTCTATCGAGACGGCTCCAAGCTCAGTCAGCCTTTAAGCGCCTCATCTGATAGCGGGAAGGCGTTGGAGGCTGTTCCTGGCGTCTTAGAAATGGCTGAAAAAGTGACGGAACGCGTGCTCGTTCGATATCTGGCCAAGCGGCGTCCGCTTCCCAGTCGGCGTAATGGGTACACACAAAAAGCCATCGTCGGAGGGCACAAACTCTATCTCCGAACCGGCGAATATGAAGATGGGACGGTCGGGGAAATATTTTTGGACATGCATAAAGAGGGAGCGGCGTTCAGGAGTCTGATGAACTGTTTTGCCATCGCTATTTCTCTTGGGCTACAGCATGGCGTGCCGCTCGAAGAATTCGTGGAGGCATTCGTCTTCACTCGGTTTGAACCGAACGGCCCGGTGAAGCTGAATGATCGAATCAAGATGTCGACGTCGATTATCGATTATATCTTCCGTGAATTGGCCGTCACGTATCTCGATCGATATGATCTTGCCCAGGTGAAAGAAGACGATCTGCGCATGGATTCGATGAAAAAAGACGACATGGATCCCGAGTGCTTCGAAGAGGAAGCGGATCTCGAGACACTGGCCAAGTCTTCCGTCGTCACAGAACACCTTCCGATCCGTCGGAACGGCGGAAAAGGTAATGGCCATAGCCATGGGAACGGACATAGTGTTGCGCGGCAAGTCGAAATCATGCGGGAAACGCTGACGTTGACTGAAGTCCAAAACGCCAAGGATGCTAAGGTGAAGGGATACGAAGGTGATCCTTGTCCGGAATGCAAGCAGTTCACCATGGTTCGCAACGGCACCTGCCTCAAATGTGTGACTTGCGGTTCGACGAGCGGTTGTTCATAAGGGATATGCCACCATGCAGAGTAAACGTCCTTCATCCTGTGCTGGGCATCGGAAACGACGTGTTCTAAGGGCTCGTATTGGGAGTAAGGGACGCTCGACCATGCGAGTGAGGGTGGGAAAGTCCTGTTGCACGTTATCCCCGTGGGGGAATCAGGTGAATCATCATATGGCTTGGACCCCGCTACGGACGTCTCGTTCAGCAAGGAGAAGAAGGTTGTAATATCAGATAGTTACCGGGAGTAACGATATGCCGACTACAACGCAGCTTGTCATCAGCGGACAGAGTAAACCGGGCACACTTGCCGGAGTGACGGCAGTACTTGGCGCAGCGGGAGTCAACATCAAGGCTTTTTCGGCTCCGGAGGTTATGGGAACAGGCAAGTTGCGGTTGCTTGTGGCTGATCTCGACGCGGCTCGTGCTGCTCTGCGGGCGGCAAAGATAAAATTCAGGGAGGAGACGGCCCTGGTTTTGAGCCTTGAAAATAAGCCTGGGGCCTTGAGAAAGGTAGCGGACACGCTGATGAGGAGTCGGATCAATATCAAGTGCGGGTACTGCACACCTTCGAGGGAAGGGAAGCGGGCCATCGTGGTCCTGACCGTTTCCAAAACTGAAAAAGCCCTTACGATTCTCCGCAACCAATCGCTTGACGAGTTTTAGCGCATGCGGCGAAGGCCGCTTATCCAACCTGCTCCTTTTCTCCTAGTTGTCATTGGGTTGGGTGCTGTCCTTTATCAAGGCTGCACCACACGTCCTCGCCCGGTCGATCACTTTCCCGATTATCCCGTTGGGTTCGTCGAGAGAGGGATGGCCTCATGGTATGGCCCAGGTTTCCATGGGAATAAGACGGCCAATGGGGAGCGGTACGACATGTACGCGTTGACGGCTGCTCATCGAACGTTGCCACTGGGATCCGTCGCGGTCGTTCACTCATTAACGTCTGGGCATCATGTGAAAGTCAGAATCAATGATCGAGGGCCCTTTGCCAAGGGGAGAATCTTGGACCTTTCGTTGGCCGGGGCTCGAGCACTCGGAATGACCGGTAACGGGACCGACAGGGTGGAGCTTCGTGTCGTTGGCTATGAACCTCGACCTGAAGGGATGGGAGTTCTACGGATTCAAGTCGGTTCCTTCGAAGATATTCATAATGCGCGGGCTCTGATTGCGCGGCTCCAGCACGATTTTGCGGATGGGCGTATTATCCAAGTCGATCTGCCTGAAGGGCGTCGGTACCGAGTCCGGATCGGCCGGTTTTTGTTCGAGTCTGAGGCTCAGAAAGCTTCAATGAGCGTCGATCGAAGGTTTAATCTCGAGTCTTTTGTGGTGCGAGATGACGGGTAGATGTTAAAGGATACAGTATGAGATGGCGAGGTCAGACCACCGGTCATTCGACTGGAAATTTAGAACTGATTGATTTTCCAGCATGAATTTTTGAATTACTTGCCTGCTTATGGTCCCTGTGATAGATGTATGGGCTGTGAACCCTATTCTACGTGGTCCGGTAATTCTAATCGTACGATCCTCGGAAGGGTGGACCAAGAGGTATCCTCTGGGAGACGCCCGGCTACTCATCAAGCCAGCCGAACTGGTTCAACGTCCCTAAATAGACAATTGCTATGGACATCCTCATCCTTTTAGGGTTGATAGGGTTATCCGCCATTATTTCTACCGCTGAGATAGGCTTCTTCTCGGTCAACGAAACCAGACTGAGAGCTCTGGCTCAGAATGGCAGCAAGCGAGCGGAGAAGGCCCTTCAGCTCAGAAGTGATCCCCAGAGGCTCTTCTCGACTATTCTTGTCGGCGATCGTCTGGTCAGCACGGCAATCCCGATGTTTGCCACCTTCATCACGTTGAATGCCTATGGTGAAAAGACCATCTTGGAAGAGGCCATTGCCGTTATGGTCGGGATCTTGACCTTTGTATTGTTGGTCTGCGTGGACGTCGTGCCGAAGACATTAGCGGCGAAGTTCTCTGTACCGGTAGCTCTGAATCTGGCTTACCCAATCTATGGGGTTCAGGTGATGCTGCGGCCGCTTCTGTTCTTGATGGTGCCGCTGATCTACAGTTTGACAGGTGGAAAGGGGCTCACGCATCCCCTGGTCACGGAGGAAGAGCTAAAGATCATGCTCGACCAGGGTGGGAAAGCGGGGGAGATTGAATCTGAAGAAGTGAAGATGATCAAGAACGTGTTTCAGCTGAAGGATATCACAGCCGAAGATGCGATGACGCCGCGCATCTATGTGTTTTCATTGGATGGAAATCTTCGTCTCAAGGAGGCACAGGAACAACTCTACAATTCGAAATATTCCCGTATCCCCCTCTATGACGGTACGCTCGATAACATTACCGGTATCCTCTATAAGACCAAGGCGTTGACGGAGTTGGCTAAAGGACGGACCGAGTTACGTCTGCGGGATATTGCTCATCCTCCGCTCTTTGTTCCGGCCGGAAAGACGGCGGACGATTTGATGAAACAGTTTCAGCAAGAAAAACGGCATATGGGAGTGGTTGTGAACGAATTCGGCGGGGTCATGGGGCTGGTGACCCTGGAGGATCTCCTTGAGGAGGTGGTCGGCGAGATTGTCGATGAAACGGACATCACGGAAGAACTCATTAAACGTATCGGAAAGAGCCAGATCTTGGTCCATGGGCGGACCGAGGTGCGAAAAGTGAATGACTTTCTCAAGGTCGAGCTTGGTGGAGATGAAGCATTGACCATCGGAGGATTGATCCAAGAAAATCTCGGTCGAATCCCCAAGGCCGGAGAAGAACTCCGCATCGAGAATTGCCGCTTGGTCGTCCACGAGGCCGACCCTCGCTCGATACGGAGCGTCACTATATTCAAAGATGAGAAGGTCGCGGTTCCGGTCGAAGCCTCTGTATGACTCTACGGTTTTTCGGACGCATTGACTAAATTCTTGAATTCGTCCTCATTAAGGATCCGCACACCCAATCTTCCAGCCTGGTCAAGTTTAGAGCCTGCTTCAGAACCTGCCACAACATAAGTCGTTTTCTTGCTGACGCTGGATGTGACTGTCGCACCGAGTCGTTCAACCAGCGCTTTGGCCTCATCCCTTGAGAAACTCGACAGCCCCCCCGTGAAGACAAAGCTCTTACCTGAGAAGGGTAGAGTTGTCTGGTCCTGTGGAGAGCCTGCTTGCATGATCGAGACACCCAGCTGCTGCAGTTGGCTGATGACCCGACGGTTGGACTGTTCCTGAAAGTAGGACACCAGGCTTTCTGAAATTTCAGGCCCGATCTCTCGGATGTTTTGAAACCGATCGCGGTCCGCTGTCATGATGGCATCGAGCGAGCCGAATTCACGCGCCAACACTTTGGCGATATGCTGACCGACCTGGCGGATTCCCAACCCCATCAGGAAACGCTCAAGCGGCACCGATGCCTTACTTCGGGCAATAGCCTCCAGGAGAAGCGTTGAGGATCGTTCTGCGAAGCCTTCAAGTTTCAGGAGCTGTTCCTGATTCAGTCGGTAGAGGTCGGAAAGATCCTTCACGAGTTCTTGATCGACGAGCTGTGCGACGGTCTTCTTGCCGAGTCCGTCGATGTTGAGGGCTGTTTTCGACGCGAAGTGTTCAATGGCTCCTTTGAGCTGTGCCGGGCAGGTTGCTTGCCCGGTGCAGTAGTAATAAGCTCCTTCTCTCGCCACGGCGGAACCACATATCGGACAGTGTTGTGGCATCAGAAAGGGCTCTGGCCTGACTTGCCCGGAGATGGGAATTCGTTCGGCGATGGCCGGGATGACGTCTCCGGCCCGTTCAACCCGCACGGTGTCCCCGACGCGGATATCTTTTCTGGCTACCTCATCGGCATTGTGCAGAGTCGCGCGGCTGATGGTGACTCCTCCGACTTCGACCGGCCGTAACAAGGCGAGAGGCGTCAATGTTCCGGTACGTCCCACGGAGATGGCGATATCCTGTATCTCCGTGATTTCTTTTCGCGGAGGAAACTTGAATGCTATGGCCCAGCGGGGGCTTCTGGATTTCATGCCCAGCCGATCTTGCCAATCTACGCGGTTGACCTTCACCACGACGCCATCAATCTCATAGGGGAGATGGTCGCGCTGTTCCTGGGTTTCCCGGTGAAAGGCCAAGACCTGGTCGATGGTTTCGCATCGTCGGCGCAGCGTGGGGACCGGAAGCCCCCAGGTGGCCAACTGTTCCAGTTCATCCCAATGCGTTGAAGGAGGAGGGCCGGTCATTGCCATCACTTCATAGCATGTCACGACCAGAGGTCGAGAAGCCGTGATGTGCGAATCGAGCTGACGGAGAGAGCCGGCTGCGGCATTCCGCGGGTTGGCAAATGCGTCGTCTCCTCGTTCCGTCATTCGACGATTGAGGGCATGAAAGTCCGAGAGTCGCATGTAGACTTCGCCCCGCATGACGAGATGATCCGGGTATGTGTCGGTCTGTAGCTGGAGCGGTAGGGTGCGAATCGTACGGAGGTTACGCGTGACGTCCTCGCCCGTGGTACCGTCACCACGGGTCGCCCCACGGACAAAGGTCCCGCGGTCATAGACGAGTTCTACTGAGAGACCGTCGAATTTGGGCTCGACCGTGTAGTCGATCTGCGCTGTCCCAAGCTCTCGTTTCATTCGCTGATCGAAGGCCAGGACTTCCTCGGGATCCATCAAGGAATCGAGGCTCAACATCGGACGTTCATGTGGGGCCTTCCCAAGTTCGTCCAGGGGAGGGGCCCCGACGCGCTGGGTCGGAGAATCGGCAGTGATCAGGTCCGGGTATTTCAGCTCAAGATCGAGTAGTTCACGGAACAGGCGATCATATTCCCCATCGGAAATCTCGGGGTGGTCCTTCACGTAGTACAGATAATCGTGGTGTCGGATTTGGTTTTTGAGCTCGGCCAGCCGATCTTCATCGGCTTGACGAATCTTGGAGGGGGACGGCAAGTCGTGAAAGAGGGAATCCTGTCGCATCGTTGTACTCAACGATGTGGGGCTATTGTGAGCGACTTAAGAATGCTATGACAGCTGTGACTCAACATGAATGCGGCAAAAATCGGATCCGGAACTGACCGTAGCACAGGCTGAGATAACGGTCAAACAGGTCGGACTGCTTGCTTTGACTTTCGCACCAGTGCCCACTATTCTAAGCGTCTCTTCGTCCTCAAGGGACGGTGACGACCGGGCAAAAGGAGGGTGTATGCGGAGGGATGAGCAGCCATTTGGTGCACGAGTGAGGAAAACCGCTCTCTTCGGAATCCTATTTTTGGGATGGTCGTTTATGAGCGGGTGTGTCGTGTTGGAGGAGAAATTCAACGCTGAAAAAGCGAGAAGCCTTAATTTCCAACGCCTTCTGGCTCAGGAGGAAAAGCGTACGGCTGAACTGGACAGTGAAGTGAAACGGACAAAGGTGGAGCTGGCCGAGTTCGAGGCGAGGAATCGTGAACTGTCGATACAGGTACAGATGGCACGTGAGCAGATGGCTCGTCTCCAAGAGGAAACTGAAGCGATCAGAGAGGCCACGGTGCTTGAACGACAAGCGCTGGAGGATATGCAGCGAAAAGGCCCTTCTGCGGCAGGAAAATCGAAAAAACTTGAGCCATTCAAAGAACCGGCAAAGGTAGCCACGACGGACTTGAGAGGGAGCGATGCTAAAAGTTCTTCATCGCATAGTCAAACCAATACTACGCCGAAATCAGGTCCGACGGTCCATGTCGTGAAGCCAGGGGAGACTCTCTTCGGGATTAGCCGTCGGTATGGACTTGACATCGAGAAGGTAAAGACGCTGAACAAGCTGCCCGATGACATCATCGAAGTCGGCCAAAAAATCATAGTGGGAAGCGAGTAAGCGGAACGAAATGCACGCTGTGACCTATTCGCTCAGCCTGGATGAGTTTCGTTCCTATGCGCAACAGGGCAATCTCATCCCGATTTACCGAGAAATCCTGGCGGATCAAGACACGCCCGTTTCGGCGTTCGCCAAGATCGATCATGGCCCTTCCGCCTACTTGCTTGAAAGTATTCAGGGTGGAGAGAAGTGGGCACGGTACTCTTTTCTTGGGAGCGGAGCTCCCCTGGTCATTTATGAAGATGATGGCGATCTGTGTGTGAAAAAAGGTTCCCGTCGCCGCCGCATCCCTAGTCAGGGAGCCCCCCTTGATCGACTTCAAGAGCTCATGGAAGCCTATCGCCCCGTGACTGTTCCTGGACTGCCGCGCTTTGTCGGTGGGGCCGTCGGCTATCTCGGGTACGATATGGTAAAGACGTTTGAAGAGTTGCCATCACGCCGAAAGGATCAAGTCGGGTTGCCGGACTTTGCCTTCTTACTTACTGAAACGTTACTGATTTTCGACAACGTGTCGCAAAAAATCAAAGTCGTGGCCAACGCCCATCTCAAATCGTCATCGGAACGAGGCATTCGCTCGGCCTATCGAGAAGCCACCGGTCGGATTGAAAGTATGATTGCCAGACTCCGCCGGCCGCTTCGCGCTGTCAAGGTAAGGCGTCGACGGTCTTCTATCCGGTTTACACCGAACATGAATCGGGCCGATTTTGAGAGAATGGTGGCTCGTGCGCAGGAATACATCAAGGCGGGAGATATCTTTCAGTGTGTTCTGTCGCAACGGTGGGAAACCAGTCTGCAAGCTCCACCATTTCAGCTCTATCGAGCCCTCCGTGTGGTAAATCCGTCGCCGTACATGTACTACCTGCGTATTGCAGGGGTGGAACTGGTCGGATCGTCCCCGGAAATTCTCGTGCGTTGTGAAGACGGCTTGGCGTCCGTGCGTCCGATTGCGGGGACCAGGCGACGTGGCGCAACGGTGGAGGAAGATGCAGAACTCGAGCGACGTCTGTTGGCCGATGCCAAGGAACGGGCCGAACACATCATGTTGGTCGATCTTGGGCGCAATGATATCGGCCGTGTTGCTGAGCAGGGGTCGGTCCGAGTCGAATCGTTGATGAATGTTGAGCGGTATTCTCATGTCATGCATATCGTATCCAATGTCACCGGAAAATTGAGCAAAGATAAGACCGTCTATGATGTGTTGAAAGCCTGCTTCCCTGCCGGCACAGTGTCTGGTGCGCCGAAGATTCGGGCGATGGAAATCATCGAGGAATTAGAACCCACGAAACGTGGTCCTTATGCCGGGGCGGTCGGATATATCAGCTTTTCGGGGAACATGGATATGTGCATCAATATTCGCACTGTCGTGGTCTCACGTCACCGGGCGTTCATCCAGGCGGGTGCTGGAATCGTGGCCGATTCCAATCCGGTCCATGAGTATGAAGAAACCTGTAACAAGGCCCGCGCCATGATGAAGGCCATTGAATTGGCGGAGCAGGGGCTTGAATGAATGCGTGATTGGTGAAGCGTGAAACGAGCCGGATTTTCTGACGAGATACGCTTCGCGAACGACGAGTAACGCCTATGCTGTTGATCATCGACAACTACGATTCCTTCACCTACAACCTCGTTCAGTATTTGGGTGAGTTAGGTGAAGATATTCAGGTCTTTCGAAACGACAAGATTACCTTGGATCAGATCGAGGAGTTGCACCCGGATCGTCTGGTGATTTCTCCAGGACCTTGCACGCCCAAGGAAGCTGGGATTTCCGTCGAAGCGATCCGGCGATTCGGTGGGAAGCTCCCGATTCTCGGCGTCTGTTTGGGCCATCAATCGATGGCCGTGGCCTATGGAGGGGAAGTAATCCGTGCGTCACGGTTGATGCATGGGAAAACATCACAGATCCAGCATGACGGCAAGACGATCTTTCGCTCGTTGCCCAACCCATTCGAAGCAACACGCTACCATTCACTGATCGTCAACCGAGTAAATCTGCCTGACTGCTGCGAGATTTCCGCCGAGACGGCCGAGGGCGAAATCATGGGACTCCGGCATAAAACGCTCGGTGTCGAAGGGGTCCAATTCCATCCGGAGTCGATTTTAACGACATCGGGGAAAGATCTTCTACAAAACTTTCTGAAACTCTAGCCGACCGTTCTCGATACAGAATCATGATCAAAGATGCACTTGCCAAGTTGGCCGACCGAATCGATCTTTCCGCGCAGGAAGCCGAAGCGATTATGGGCGAGGTCATGGATGGGGTGGCCACGTCTGCGCAAATAGCCGCCTATTTAATGGGGCTCAGACAGAAGGGCGAAACGGTTGAGGAAATCGTCGGCTCGGCAAGAGCGATGCGATCACGGGCCGCCCGCATCAGCGTCGGGGCGTCCATTGTTGTGGATACCTGTGGGACCGGTGGTGATGGAGCGAATACATTCAATATCTCGACGACCGCCGCATTCGTCGTGGCGGGGGCCGGCATTACTGTTGCCAAGCACGGCAATCGTTCCGTGTCGTCCAGAAGCGGAAGCGCCGATGTGTTGAGCGCTCTCGGCATAAAGATCGATTTGGAGCGAGAGCGGGTCGTCGACTGTATCGATGAAGTCGGCATCGGGTTCTTGTTTGCCCCACACTACCACAGTGCCATGAGACATTGTGCCGGGCCGAGGCAGGAGATGGGCATCCGAACGATCTTAAATTTGTTGGGGCCGTTGACGAATCCGGCCGGAGCCACGCATCAAGTACTTGGGGTCTATGAGGCACAGAAGACGGAAATCCTTGGGCGGGTCCTGTTGGAACTGGGATCGCAACATTGCTTCGTGATTCACGGCATGGACGGGCTGGACGAAATCACGCTGTCGGACCGAACAAAAGTCTCCGAGGGTAAGAGCGGAGTTGTCTCGAGCTACTTTATCTCGCCGGATGAATTCGAGTTGTCTCGTGTTCCCAGAAAAGAGGTTGCAGGGGGTTCGCCGGAGGACAATGCGCGAATCGTTAAGGAGATTTTACAAGGCCGGAAAGGTCCCAAGCGAGACATCGTTTGCCTGAACGCGGCACCTGCGATAGTTGCCGGCCAGAAGGCGAAAACGCTCAAGGATGGATTCCGCCTTGCCCAGCAGACCATTGACTCAGGAGCTGCGGCGGAGAAACTCGATCGACTGATCGCCTATGCGACGAAGGCATGAGTGCGCGATGATTCTTGATCGCATTCTGGAACATAAAAAGGCTGAACTCCGGCATAAGCAAAGCCGGGCCTATCTTGCTGAACTCAAGGCGGCTATCCGTGATGCGCCGCCCACCCTTGGGTTCGCCGTCACGTTGGATGCAACGAAGCCTCCGGCGAGTCCCTCGCTCATTGCTGAAGTCAAGAAAGCCTCACCGAGCTTGGGGTTGCTGCGAGAAGAATTTGCTGAAAAGTTTGATCATCTGGGGTTGGCACGGACCTATCGGGAGCAGGGTGCATCAGCTGTCTCCGTCTTGACCGACAAGGATTTCTTTCAAGGCGATCTTCAGTATCTGAAAGAGATTAAACACGCGTTGCCCATTCCTGCGCTGAATAAAGAGTTCATGGTCGGGGACATCCAGTTTTATGAAGCGCGGGCTCATGGTGCTGATGCGATTTTGTTGATCGTAGCGGCGTTGGAGCGTCGGCAGTTGATCGACTTCCATGCCTTGGCGGCAGAACTGGGGATGGATAGTTTGTTCGAGACGCACCATGAGCGTGAGTTGGATACGGTCTTGGAATGGATTCCCAACGCGCGAATGATCGGGATTAATAACCGGGATTTGAAGACGTTTACGACTGATCTCAATGTGACCTTTCGTCTGGCAAAACGGATTCCGTCTGACAGACTCATTATCAGTGAAAGTGGTATTCACAAGCGAGATGACGTGGTGAAGCTGAACGAAGCGGGTATCCATGCCATGTTGATCGGAGAGTCGCTCATTCGTGCGGACAACACCGGAGACAAGGTTCGAGAATTACTTGGAACCACGGCAAGTGGTGGCCATTCAGGATAGGTGATGCGGCTATGGTGAAGATTAAGATCTGCGGCATCACCAATGTGGAAGACGCGAAGGTGGCGGTGGCAGCTGGCGCGGATGCCTTGGGTTTTGTCATGTATCGGAAGAGTCCTCGCTTCGTGGAGGCGGTGATTGTGAAAAGTATTGTGGCAACGCTACCCCCGTTCGTGTTGCCCGTTGGAGTCTTCGTCAATGAGGAGCCAGAGCGAGTGCGGGCTTTGGTGGATGAATGTGGTCTGGTCTTGGCTCAGCTGCATGGAGATGAAACCGCGCCCTATTGTCAGGATCTCGGACGTCCCGTGATGAAAGCCCTTCGCCTCAAAGACCGGGGGACCTTTCTGGCTCTGGCAGAATTTCAAGGACGGGCCAACGTGCGGGGGGTCCTCATCGATGCCTTTTCCGATCAAGCCTATGGTGGCACCGGCCAAACTGTGGATTGGACGTTGGCACAGGAGGCGGCTCAGGCTACGCCGATCGTTCTGGCTGGTGGGTTGACTCCGGCGAATGTGGCCGAGGCGATTGCTCAGGTTCGCCCCTATGGAGTCGATGT
>JAEURV010000091.1 GCA_016788465.1 Nitrospira sp.
ACTTGGCGTGGTTGGTGATTGGGATCCAACACCCAGACACGCGTGGCTTTCCTGTCGGTGGGTACGTTGGGCATCCTGAAGCGTAGTGCGCCGTTTGGCACACGGAGCGGATTTTCTTTCCGTGCGGTCACGATGGTGACGTTTGCTGTCATGCCTGGTTTCAACTTCAACTCGGGATTGCGGACGGTGATGACCACATCATAGGTGACGACGTTCTGAATATTGATCGGTGCGTTGCGCACCTGCGTCACCACACCGTCGAAGAATTGTTTCGGATAGGCGTCTACGCGGAAATTCGCTTCTGTTCCCTCCTTGACACCGCCGACGTCGGATTCGCTGACGTTGGCATTGACCTGCATTTGGGTCAAGTCCTGGGCGATGACGAACAAAATCGGTGTCTGGAAGGTCGCGGCCAAGGTTTGTCCGACATCCACGTTTCTGGATACCACGATGCCGTCTACGGGTGAATAGATCGTGGTATAGCCAAGGTCCAATTCCGCCGAAGCGAGCACGGCCTGCGCCTGATCCAGTTGCGCCTGCAGAACCTCCACGTTGGCTGCGGCATCCCGGTAGTTGGTCTCGGCAAGGTCTACGTCTGCTTGCGAGACGAATGCCTGCGGCCGCAGTGCCGCCATACGATCAAACTCACGCTTGCGTTGTATCGCCAAGACTTTGGCCTTTGCGAGGTTGCCTCGCGCGCTCTTGACGGCGGCGCGCGCTTGGCTCAAACGGGCCTTAAACGGCTTTTGATCGATCTGTGCCAAGATCTGTCCTTTTGTCACCTTGGAGTTAAAATCAGCAAAAAGTTGCGCAACCTTCCCGGAGACCTGGCTGCCGACCTGCACGGAGACGACAGGATTGATCGTGCCGGTTGCGGTCACGATCGCCGTGATCGGTCCGCGCTCAACCAGCGCCGTCTTGTACTGAAGGGGAGGGGTGCCGGAGGCCCACCAGTACCATATTCCCCCTCCGCCGATGAGCAGGATGAACAGGATGCTGATCAGCCAGGGCAGACGGGATGGACTCAGTCGAGCGGGTCGCGTGTCAATGGTAGGTACAGATTCCTGTCCAGCGACCGGCTCGGAACGTCGCCGGCCCGGTGTCGAGACCTCGTGGTGGGGAATGATGTCATTCGCCTGGGCATGGAGAGTGGGTTCTTGCGGATCAGTGGTCATGATAGGCTCACGATCTGGGTTGTGCGGTAGTTGCTATGCCATGACGCCGGTTCACGAGGAACTTACGACCCTCCTCGGCCAGCAAGAGTCCGACGGCGCCGAGGGCGAGCGGGCCGAAAATCCAGAGAGGTAAGGGACTGGTTCCAAAGATCTCATTACCGATAGGTGTGTAGGTCATGAGAGCAAGAATAGTCAGTTCAATGACGATGCCCCAGACGAGAAGCGGGTTACTGAACCATCCGAGACGGGTCACTGAGAGATGGTTCGATCGGCAGGCGAACACGTTCGCAACTTGGGCCAGGACAATTGCGGCGAAGGTGACGGTCGTCGCTTCTCGATACAGTGGAGAAGACCAATCCAAGTGTGATCCCCAGGTCCAGCCTTGGCTGTATAGATAGAGGAAGAATCCCCCCAGGGCCACCGCCGCTTCCAAAACACCAAGGAAGAGGTAGGCCCGCAGCAAGAGTGGAAGGTCAAGCAGCCGTTCACTTCGTGCGCGCGGAGGCAGGTCCATCACATCGGCTTGGGGGCGTTCTGTTCCAAGACCCAAGGCAGGGATCATGTCGGTGCCGAGATCGACGGCCAACACTTGCGGGATCGTCAGAGCCAGTGGCATACCGATGAAGCCATATCCGAGGAACGGGACAATTTCCGGAACGTTGCTCGCAAGAATATAGGTGGAAAACTTTCGAATGTTCTCATAGACCGTGCGTCCTTCTTCGATCGCACTCACGATTGTCGAAAAGTTGTCATCAAGCAAGATCATGTCCGCCGTTTCTTTGGCGACATCCGTGCCTGCGACACCCATGGCGATACCGATGTCGGCCTTTTTGAGCGCTGGGGCATCATTGACGCCATCGCCGGTAACGGCGACCACTTCCCCCATCTCCTTGAGCATGGACACGATCCGCATCTTATGATGCGGAGCCATTCGGGCAAAGACTGGGTCCGGTTCGTCAGGCCGAGAGGGGGTCAAGAGCTGACGGAGTTGTAGGTCACTCATCGTATCGAGCTGCGGTCCTTCCATGACTGGGACGAAACTGCTCTGTGACGATACAGCCTGTTCAGGAACCAGGCCGATCTTACGCGCAACAGCCAGTGCTGTGAGGGGATGATCGCCGGTGACCATGACGACGCGCACGCCGGCCTGCCGGCATTTTGCGATCGCTTCTGGCACTTCTCGGTGCGGTGGATCCATCATGGCAACTAGCCCGAGAAACGTCAGGTCATTTTCGATCGTTTCAACTTCAATGTGCTCAGGCTGATGGGCCACCTCGCGCATGGCGACGGCCAACACACGATAGGCCTGTTCGGCGAAGGACCGACTTTGGCTTAAGAGGTGTGTGCGGTCGCTGGGCGTCATGGCAATGGTATCGCCATGGCTGTAGGTGTGGGTACAGATCGCCAGCACGGACTCAGGAGCGCCTTTGGTAAAAGCGATGAGGCGGCCTTCAGACCAATGAAGCGTGCTCATCCTCTTCCGATCTGCGTCGAATGCCAGTTCTCCCATGCGGCGCAGCGGGGCGCGGTGGGCTAGTCCATGTGCGATGGCGAATTCTAATAGGGCGGTTTCTGTGGGATCGCCGCTGACGGCATAATGCCCATCCGACTTCCGGACGCGCTTGGCATTGTGGCAATGGAGCAGTGCATCGAAGAAGGGACGCCATTCTTCAGCATCGGCTGTGCTGATCATACGGCCTCTGGTAAAAAAACACCCCTCTCGCGACTCGATCACCAACCCATCGACGAAGACGCGATCGACCGTCATGTGATTCTCCGTCAACGTCCCTGTTTTATCCGTGCAAATCACCTTTGTGCAGCTCAGTGTCTCAACGGAGGGCAGGTGTTTGATCAAGGCGTTGCGTTTTGCCATGCGTTGACTGCTCATAGCGAGGGCAAGTGTGACGGTCGGGAGCAACCCCTCCGGCACGTTCGCCACGATGATGCCGATGCCAAAGATCGCACTGATCCATATACCCAGTCCGGTCCACAAACCGACGAGAAAAAATGTGACGCCCATCACCAGCGAAATCACGGCGACGATTCGGGTGACCGCGATGATTTCTTGCTGGAGCGGGCTGAGTCCGGTTTCAACCACGGTAGTCAGCGCGGCGATTTTTCCGAACTCCGACTGCATCCCGGTGGCAAAGACGACGGCGCGTCCATGCCCGGACAGGATGGTGGTTCCGGCAAAGACAAGGTTCGGTAGATCGAGCCAGTGTCCATCCGCTGTTCCGTCGGCTGTTCGTCGTTTTGGTCTCGATTCACCCGTCAGGGCGGCGTTATCCACTCGCATGCCGACGGCCTCAATGAGGCGCGCATCAGCCGGGATCCGCTCACCTTCTTCTAGGATCAGGACATCGCCCGGCACGATTTCGCGTCTGGGCATTTCGACTGGTTGCCCACCTCTCATCACCCATGCCTTGTCCGGCAAGAGGAGGTGAAGGGCCTGGAGGGCTCTCTCGGCTTTGTATTCCTGAAAGAAGGCAAATCCGGCATTGATCACAATGACGCCGAGGATGGCCCAACCCAATGTGGCCATCCCTTCACCCGGCTTCATCCTGTCAGCAAAGAACGACAGAGCAGCAGCGATCCACAGCAGTACGGCCAGAAAATGGGTGAAGTGACCGAGGAGTTTGTGGAGAAATGAGTAATGACTCTGCTTGGTAAGCACATTGGGGCCGTACTTGGCGAATCGTCGTTGCACTTCATCGGAAGACAGACCACCATCGCTGGTTTTCAGCCGCTTCAGGACATCCTCAAGTGGCAGTTGGTTGATGTCGTCATATTTGAATTCACTTCGATCAACCATCTTCATATCCTGGACAATTGCAGTGAATCTCGCAGGCCGCTCAAAAGTGTCGCCCGGCGCGGTTGCAGCGCGCGATCAAAGCTGCGTGAAATTTTCAGCGCTCTGACAAAGTCAGGCACGGGCGCCTCGCACGATCAGCACCGAGCAGGGAGCATGTCTCAGCAGACTTTCGGACACGCTGCCGAGATAGAGTCGTTCGCTCTTCGTCAAATCACGCGAGCCGATCACCAGCAGCTGGTCATGGCTCGCCTCGACATATTTCACGATGGTATCGATCACATGGTCCATGTGGA
>JAEURV010000096.1 GCA_016788465.1 Nitrospira sp.
GCCCGATCGTCACTTCGTACCTATCGATATAGTAGGCATCGAGATAAGTTCGGTGCACGGGTTTTTCATCGTCACGTCCTTCGTTGCTCCCCATGGTGAATTCCCCAGCCGGAACAAGCACCATCGGAGCCTGATCCTTGACGATGACCTTCTTCGGTCGCACCTCCGGTCTATAGTCCGAATGTGTTGAGGGTTTCCCCTTATGCGAGAACGTATGGATAAACGCCACCACTTTCCATATCTGGTCTTCCGAAAGGAGCGATTTCCAGGGAACCATTGGCGTTTTGGGAATGCCTTCAGCCACTCGCCAATACCAGTAGCTGTCGGAGAACCGGCTAGTATTTTTCTGGTCCCGAAGTCCCCCTCCGCTGCCTACCGGCTGTCCATCCTGACCATGGCAAGAGTGACAGGCGACAAGTGGGTGGGACTCACCAAAATAGATATCTTTTCCCTCCTTAATGATCTTCGGATCCGTCCACCAGCCATTAGGCATGTGTTTGTCTGCATAGCTAGCAGGAACCGGATCCAGCGGCGTGAGTTGCTGAGCCTGGACTGATTGTCCAGCTAGTGGGAGACCCATTATGATCACCAGGATGAATGGTCCGATTGTCGCTCTCCTCATTTGCTCCCTCCTCCCCCGGCGCTGAGAAACTTTTGCAACCTGCTGTCTCTTGTTGACGCTCCCTATCGCACAGCTCATGGCTAGCAACTCCCTGGCCCAGAACATGCTGGTCGTCATGTGGTCCTCCACAGGAAAAGCTCCACGTCTGTGGCCGATGACGTGGGATTCAATGTGGGCTCTCGCTGAGGAGACAGGCCTCTTCTCACAAAGAGGCCTGCCTCCTTCAGTGGGCGACGCCGTGCGGAGTGCAGCATCGCCTGAATGACTCAGCACCGACCTCGTGCCCTCTGGAGCTTTGTGCCCAATTCCACGGAGCAGCATCGCAAACTCCTCGTTAATAGGAAGGCCCGTTGTCGAGACTCCGGGCACAGCGAAATCCGGTGCCGTGAGTCTGAAGGGCGAACCCCCCCCGCCCACGCGCAGTCGTCGTAATATCGGAGGCTGGACTATGCCAGGACCCACCCCGAATCGACCGCACCACGCCCTTCTTGTCCGGTCCCGGCGGATTGCTCTTGGGCGCGTCCTGGTAGTAGTCCGCGTCATACCAGTCCGAGACCCACTCTCTGGCATTGCCGGCCATGTCCTTGACGCCATAGGGCGAGTCGCCGTCGGACATGGAGCCCACTGGGTGCAGGGTCTTTTCATCCTCCCACTCCCGATCAAAGTTCGCCCGCTTCGCCGTGGGTGGTTCATTCCCCCAGGGATAGAGACGGCCGTCGGTCCCCCGCGCCGCCTTCTCCCATTCCGCTTCCGTCGGCAGGCGCTTCTTCGCCCATGTGCAATAGGCTTTGGCGTCGTACCAGGTGGTCTGGACCACGGGTAGGTGTTCAATGCCGGTGAGGGACACGAGGGGGCCGGTGCCGTACGGATTGGGTGGTGTACGATGGCCGGTGGCTTTCACAAAGGTCATATAACGCTCATTCGTCACTTCGATTTGATCGATGGCAAACTTGTCGAGGTAAACAGAGCGCTGAGGTCGCTCATCCTGTCGACCTATACCTTCTGGACTGCCCATCAGGAATTCTCCGGCAGGAATGGTGATCATCGACACAGGGTCGACCTCGTGCGATGCGGCCAGCGTCTCTATTGGGAACCAGTGTGTACAAGCTACGACGGCAGTCACGGCCATCGTCATGCGGAGGAATCGAGTTGCGTAGTGCCCCACCGTGTTCCTCATTGCTTCGACTCCTTGCTCCCCTCAATGGCGTGGGTCGTATGGGTGTGGACTTGCTTGATGAGAGTCTCCACCTGGCGTTGGTCGCCCTGGTCGGCCGCTTCGTGAGCCTGGGTGATGAGGGTGCGCGCCTGGTGCAAGTGCTCCTCGATTTCAGCCTGCAGTTTCGGCGAGGCCACCGTCCCCCCCAGAGCCGCCCGGTGATAGACCTCCCACGCATGGTCCACTTCATGTTCGGCCTCGTGCACGGCCTTCAGGCTCTCTTGGTGCGGGCGATCGACCGACTCAAGGGGACCGGCATGGATCCCTGTGACCATGAGTAGCGAGCTGAGGAAAATGCCAAGAAGAGATAAAGTTAAAGTGTACTGTCTCATTTACGCCTCCGTTACGAGTAACTACGATCGGTCCTTCAAGGTTTCTTCGCCTGTTCAATCAGCGATCGTAGTTCCAGCAGGTCGGCATCTCTCGGATCAAGGGCCAAGCCTCGGGCTATCGCCTGTCGCGCTTCCGCATTGTTTTCTCGGCCCATCTCCACCAGTGCCATGGTATGGGCCTGTTT
>JAEURV010000119.1 GCA_016788465.1 Nitrospira sp.
GTTGTGACGGGTGATGTGGATCGAGCATCGTTTACTAGCGAAGGTCTTCAGGTGGTCATAGGGGAGGGCAGGTCATGTCATGTGCCAGTGCCCATCATGTACGGCAATGGGGTAGCAGCGGAGTAGCGTCATGAGCAGGCCTGGTGCGGTGGTTTTCACCACCGCACCAGGCCCGTCGGTCCGCCGCATCATCAGACTATCGGAGTCAGTCGAATCCGGCACTCTGATCGTCGGATCAAGGCTCCGGACAGGCACTCAGCGGTGCGCCAACCGGATTCCGCTGCTTCTCGTTGAGTTGATCGCACCAGCCCTTCGGCAGCTTTTGCACCCACCCGTTGTAGACATTCGGGACCGGCAGTAATCCCTGTCCACCCATGCCCGCGTTCTTGGAAATGCTATCCGTTGGGTCATCGAGCGGCGCGGCAGCATCCGCCAGCACGACCCAGCCGGCGATCACCGGTGCGTCCGGGCCGGTGTGGGTCACCACGCCGTCGTTGTCCGCATCATAGTCCAACACAATCAAGCGGTTGGAGAACTTGCTGGTGACGTAGGCATAGTACCCGCCGCCTTTCTTGGCGCCAAAGTTGACCCCGTGACAGCCTGGATCGCACTCGACGCTTGCGACGAGCGCCCCTTTCCCGCCGTCCGCCGCGGTGTCAATGATCGTGATCGTGCCGGTCAAGGTGTTCCCGGTCACCACGAATTTTCCGTCTGGGCTCACCGGAGTCTGGATCGGGAGCCCACCGATCGGAAGAGGCTTCCCATTCGCATCCTTTTTGGCTCCGGTCAGAGGATCGTAATGCTGAAGCAAGTTGATGGTGTTGATATTGACGCCATCCGACATCCTGATCACGGACGTGCTATGGCCGAGATAGTTGGACACATAGTAGGTCGTCGAGTCCGGGTTGATTCCTGCCGCGATCGGCAAGGCCCCGGTTTTCGGTTTGGCTTTGATTTTGTCCGTGATGAAATCCCAGAACGTCGAGTCGTTCGTATTGGAGTTCGGAGTCACCATCGTTTCACCGTCATGGCCCATCCAATGGGCATGGGGTTGGGCTTGGTGCTCCCCGGGATGCTGCATAGAAATCCGTCGGTTGATGGAAAGCGTCCCGTTGGTGTCCTTGTTCAGTTCAACCACCACATCTTCCCCATTCATGCCGACGTGGACCTGCTCCTTCCTGGTCGCATTTCCGACCCGTGTCATCACGTGAGCGGGATCGTTGCCGAGCTCGATCTCCTGTAAGAGTTTCCCGTCTTCCCGGTTGTGGACATAGAGGCTCTTACCATGCCACTCGGTGTTATAGATGTGCTTCTGATCCTCGCTGGCCCATAGATTATGGGCATTATTCATCTTTTGGTTCGGTAACGCGAGTTTCCGTGTCACCGTCCATTTCTTCGTGCCCTCGACATCCACGACGGTTACGGTGCTGGGATAGGCCTCGCCTTTTTTCGTACTGACTTCGTACTGCGTGTCGACCCATACCTCGCCCACCCCGTCTATTGCCGGGATCCCAGCGGTGGCTGCCGGAATCGTGTCGCCGTCGAAGAAGGATTGCAGCGCCGCATTCAAATCAGGAACGATCCCGTCCGGCAGTGGAAGCGCCCCGACGGGATTCACCTTCACCGCCACCGGCGGATAGGTCGGCTTATACGCTTGTCCCACCTTGGTGTAGTCCTTCCAGTTCGAAGGGCTGGTGACGATGAAGAACGCCCGTAACAGCCTGAGTCCGAGGTCCGAGTTGCTGGTAAAGGCCGCGCCAGCGTCGGCGACCTCTTTCACACCCGTGGTATGCGTGACGCCCAAGAGATGGAGCTTGTCACCGATGTCGAAGGCCGGATCGGATGAATTGGTTTTGGTCGTCGCAGGATCATCGACGATCACGCCGGCCAACATATAGGGATGCAGTTTACACACGAACACATAGAGCCCCTTGGCGTGCAAGGTGACCTCATGATCGTCCTTGTTGGCCTTGTCCTGATCGAGGCGTTCCGCAGCCGTCGCATCGGCCGGCCAAATCAGGCTGGTGACCGTGTGAAAACTCTCCACACGAGAGGGGCCGTTTGCCCCACCAGGGCCATGGATCGACTTCGTTTGAAGAAACGCCACCTTCTCCCCTGGTTTCACAATGGCCAGTGAGCGGGTGCCGGCCACCTTGTTGGCCTCCCCAAGATCGAACCAGTGGCCCGCTTCGTCCGTCACATCAAACGTGACGGCCGCCGGAGTGATCGCAACGGGCGGCGTGGAATCCTCGCCCGAACAACCGACGACGCTTACGGCAACGCAGAGTGCCGCTCCTAACATTCCATACGTATTCATGGTCTCCTCCATATGCTGATGTGCAGTGTTAGTCCTCGTGAGTCCAGCGCATCAAATGCTCGACTCCTATTCAATTCCAGCCTTCTCTGTTTCACCTGAATCTCGCTCTTTAGGGTCGACACCATCCCGGGTTGAGTGTCGACCGACAGAGTCGCGTCGATTCAGGTGCGCTTCAGCAGCCGGATGCAGATCTCTATGGCAACATCGGTGCCATGCCGAATTCGCGACAAGCTGATAAGGCAATACGTGCAAAAGCATGCATTACTTCAGGACGATGCGATGATTCGAGCCCGCGATCCTTCGCGGATCCGTACTTCACGGCATCCTAAAGGCTTATCGGAAAGGATAAGGGGCCTATCGAAAAGGATACGGGGAAGTGGGAAGGGAAAAGTAAAAAGTGAGAAGTGAAAAGTGGGAAGTAGGAAGTGAGACGTGAGAAGGGGAAAGTGGAGAGTGTGCAGTGAAAAGTAAGAAGTAAAAAGTGGGAAGGTCGAATAGCCTACTGGACGTACCGGTGCCGTAGGAGCTTCTGAAGGAGGTTCGAGGCTGGGGAATCGCCTGCAGCCGGGCGCCCGACGAAGGGCGCCCGGCAGAGGACACGCACTTATAGGATGATGTCCGTGCCTGGGCCACCGACGACGAGCGGCGGGGCACCGAGCAGGGCAATTTCAAATTCCGGTGCCGCATCGACATCGGTGCTGGCCTGTAACACTCCGCCGCTATAGCGGAGCTGGCCTGGCGCCGTAAAGGCCGCGTTCCCAATCCAGGTAAAGGCCTGGTTACCGGACTGCAGCTGGTTGGCATCAATCACGCTCAGGTGAATCTGATCGCCGAGTCCTACGCCCGCTCCGGCAAAATCGGTTATGGTATCCTTGCCTGCACCGGTTGGGCTCTCGTTGACTGACTCATAATAGAAGGTATCGTTTCCCAAACCGCCGTTCAGGGTATCGGTCCCAAGCCCACCCCAGAGAAAGTCGTTCCCGTTTCCGCCGAGCAGCTGGTCATTCCCCCCATTGCCGTAGATATCGTCATTGCCATCACGCCCATCGACGACATTGTTGGCGTCGTTGCCGACGACGCCGTTGTTCTTTGCATTGCCGGTGCCGTCAATAGCGGCTGCACCGCTGAGATAGAGGAACTCAATCCCGTGACCTAGGGTATGGGTCGCGGACGACCTTACTTCGTCGCCACCACTAAACCTATCGTCAAATGCCTCTGCAACGATATCGCCCACATGGTCCACATAATAGAGATCATTCCCATCGCCCCCGTCCATAACATCGGCTCCGACCCCACCATCCAGTTGGTCATCCTCGCTTCCCCCGAAGAGAGTGTCGAGGCCGTCTCCCCCAGTCAAGTAGTCACTGCCAGTGCCGCCGAAGAGCTGGTCGTTGCCATCGGCTCCGCGGAGGATATCGTTGCCGTCGTTGCCGTGTAGTTTGTCGTGGCCTGCCTGACCAATCAGTTCGTTGTTGGCATCGTTGCCGAAAAGGGAATCATCGAACTTGGAGCCGATGAGGTTCTCGATGTTCAGGAGGGTGTCGATCCCGGCTCCACCCGTGTCTTGCGGGAATGTCCCATTGAGACCGACCGACACCCCTGTCGTCGCCGTGCTGTAGGAGGCGGTGTCGGTTCCGGTACCGCCATCCAAGCGGTCATTCCCAGCGCCGCCCGTGAGTTGGTCGTTACCTCCTCCACCAATGACGCTGTCATTTCCCGCTAGGCCGGACAGGACGTTATTCGCGGCATTGCCGGTCAGGGTATCATTGAAATTCGTCCCGATGAGGTTTTCGATGCTCACAAGCGTATCAATCCCGGCGCCCCCGGTGTTCTGCGAACCGGTCAGTGCAAGGTTGACCTTGATGCCTGCAGTCGCGCCGATGTACGTCGTG
>JAEURV010000123.1 GCA_016788465.1 Nitrospira sp.
TAATCTCGACCTTGCGGTTGATAATTTCTGAAACAGCCAAGACGCCTTCATAAAAGGCATGTCCGGTAATTGAAAGCTCTTTGTGGACGCGGTCAAACAGCTCAAATCGCATATTCTGATAACGTATATTATGTCAACTTATTGATTATTCTGCTGATGTGGGAGCCCATCGCCCGCTTGTGATTCACCAAGCTATGTGACTCCCCAGGCGCTGATCAGACTATAGCATATTACTCCCTTAGGAGCAGCGCGTAATCGAATCACCATGTTCATCTGCATCGATTGTGATCAAGAATGAAGCGGCCCCGCCAATGTGTCTCTGCAATCGGATGGGCTATTTACCATAGAAGTTCATGTGATTGTTAAAGATACTAATTCTGGATACTGATTCTGCGTAATCCATTTGTTAAATTGCCGAGAGCCAGTAGATATCTATTTGCTTTCCTCGCTGGTTCCTCATGCGTACGCATGAGGATTGTGTGGCTCATCCCCCTGCCGGACACGGTATCTACTACCTGCGTCCAACAGTCCGCGAAGGCATAGGCTGTTGTCTGACAAAAATCGGTATCCGACCCTCGTACTTTCAAAACGTCCAGCGGGCAGGACACTTGTAAGGTCGTGTTGTGGACTCCATGACTCCATACCTCAAAACTCTATACAGATAACCTAAGCAATCGCCGACATCAATACAGCTCCACATCCGTAAAAAGTTCGCAGTACTGACGTCTTTCTTTTTATCCAGATATCCGCGTCATCGGTCTTGTCCCGTGTATTGCTCTGAAGTTTGTACAAGCGCGCTGCCGATTCCTTCCTCTTTAAATACATAAACACCGTACTCCAGTCAAAATAAAGGTACCTACGGCATTTATAAGCTCACTCTGTTGATTCATGATTCGCGCCTCTCTTTGGAAATAAGGTAAGTGGCTGATTTTGCATTTCCGCGAGCTGTCGGCTAATTGCGATGCCGTAGCCCGTCTCCCCCGTGGACGCAACGAGAGTGTCAGTTTCAATGTAGCTGATCGGCATACTCCAAGCTCAGGATAGAGTCCGTCCTTCTTCTTGTATTCCCCCCACTACTCTTTCGCAGGGCGAAGAAAACTCGATGGATGTGCATCGACGGGTTTGGCCTGAGTCAATCGACGGGATTAGCAGGAAGAGCGTTCCCTGCAGCCTCTTAGAAACACCTCCGTCGCAATTTGCAATCAGCGGAGTTCGTCCGTATGATCACCGCGCGATGAATTGCACGAAATGTAAGACCAAAGCTGTACTGAAATTGCCGCGTCACAAC
>JAEURV010000127.1 GCA_016788465.1 Nitrospira sp.
CTCGTCATCACTTGCTGGCGCACGAGTTGTTCAATCTGCATGGCCAACCGAGAATCCGCGTGATTTGAGAGCGAAACAATCTGAGCTCCAAATTCATCCGGTTCTGCCCATCGCACGACTGCTTGATCAATCTCGATTGCATCTTTCTGGCCAGGTAGCCAGAGATGGATTTTTACAATAGTTCGTGCTGGAGGGGCACACAGACACCTCATCCGAATCCCATTCAACGAGATATCTTGCACCGCTGCGAGTCCGACGAAGTGGGGTATCAGATAACAACTCGGGTAATCGGCCTCAACACGACGATACATCCGGCGCGTCATGATGGATTGCATCTCCCCTGCCTTAGGTGATTTGGACGAGCAGGGGTGAGGATACTGACAAAGCTTGATTGGGAGAATCCTACGAAAGGTCCCCCTCAGAAGGAGGAAACTCTAGGTGGGCAACTATCACAGGCTCCAGACGTGGAAGTCTGTGATAGCCGCGCCGGCACAAGACTACTCCACGATGGTCACCGTCATTTCGACACGTTCCCGGGGATTGTCGCGCTCGTCGCGTGACGAGTTCACGATCTTATCAGCCACACCGATACCCTTTGTCACTTCTCCAAACACAGAGTATTTGCGATCCAGGAATCGAGAATCCTCCACCACGATAAAAAATTGAGACCCCGCAGAATCCGGATCTGCGGCCCGAGCCATCGAGACGATGCCACGTTTGTGTGGAATGTCGCTGAACTCCGCCTTCACCGTGTGACCGGGACCACCCTGACCATACGTGTCCTTTTTAAGAGAATCCTTCGTATTCGGATCTCCCCCTTGAATCATGAAACCAGGAATCACACGATGAAAAATTGTTCCATTATAGAAACCCGCCTTGGCTAATTTAATGAAATTCTCCACATGCTTCGGCGCCACATCCGGATAGAATTTGATTTCGATATCTCCGAATTTTGTCTTGATGATCGCCCGCGCACTCTTTGGAGCTTCCGTCTTTGAATTTGGCGTGTTGTCAGCCGCAGGAAGCAACCCTATTCCTGAGACCAATAGCATCAACCCGATCAGCCCTCCCGCCAGTATCCGCCATCCTGTCTGCTTGAACATCACCAACCTCCCATACTCTTCCAATCGCAGTGATCACCACTTCCAACGGAAGATGTTCTCATTGCTCAACCTGCTCCAGCGCGTGCTGCGCTGCTTCCTGTTCCGCTTCCTTCTTACTGCTTCCTCGTCCAACTCCGACCACTCTCTGATTCACTTGCACTTCCACTTCAAAGACTTTCTGATGATCCGGTCCAGTTTCACCAACTACCAAGTACTGCGGCAACACCTCATACCGCTTTTGGCACCATTCCTGAAAGCGTGTTTTGTAATCGTCACCTCCTGGGTGTTCATGAACAGCGTCCAGGTGGCCCAGCTCATCTGCTAGAACCTCGACGGTGAAATCACGGCTAACCTCAAAGCCTCCATCCAGATAGACGGCGGCAATGATGGCCTCCAGTGCGTCGGCCAGCAATGACGTCTTATTCCTTCCTTTGGACCGTTCCTCCCCTCGACCAAGCTTCAGGTAGCGCCCAAGATCGATCCGTCGAGCAGCCTTCGCCAACGGCGCCTCGCTCACAAGCTTTGCTTTGAGTTTGGAGAGCGCTCCTTCGCTCAATTCGGGATATCGTCTAGCCAGATAATCGCTGATGACCAGCGATAAAACGGCATCTCCCAAAAACTCAAGGCGTTCATTGTGTGTGCGACCAGACTCTCGGCGTTCATTCACGTACGACTTGTGTGTGAGTGCCTCCTCCAAAAGACTGTCATCCGTGAAGCGATAGTTCAGGAAGGTACGTGAGGAGTCGGCAGAAGAAGCAGGCATCATTGAGGCATGCGTATTACATATCCAGTCGCCTGAAAATCAAACAGGCATTCACTCCACCGAACCCGAAGGAATTGGACAAGGCGACCTGAATCGCGGCCGGGCGAGCCTTATTGGGAATGTAGTCTAGGTCACAGGCAGGATCGGGGGTATCAAGATTGATCGTGGGGGGAAGTATCCCATGGAACAACGCGAGGATGCTAAAGACAGCTTCGATACCACCGGCCGCACCGAGCAAATGCCCTGTCATCGACTTGGTTGAGCTGACGGGAATACGGTACGCGTGCTCACCGAATACTTGTTTTATTGCCCGGGTCTCAATCGCATCGGCCATGGTCGACGTCCCATGGGCGTTGATATAGCCGATCTGATCGCGTGCGACGCCCGAATCCTTAAGCGCAAGTTCCATACACCGCACAGCCCCTTCACCTTCTTCCGGTGGAGCCGTAATGTGATACGCATCGCTGTTCATCCCATACCCGACGATTTCGCCGTACATTCTGACCCCTCGACGACGGGCATGTTCGAATTCCTCAATCACAACGACCCCCGCGCCCTCGCCCAGCACGAATCCATCGCGATCCTTGTCGAATGGACGACTCGCCTTCGTCGGTTCATCATTCCTGAATGACAACGCCTTGGCTGCTGCGAATCCTGCAACACCCAGCGGAGTGACCGCCGCTTCAGCGCCGCCAGCCACCATGACATCGGCCTCACCTCGTTGAATTAGGCGGTACGCATCTCCTATGCAATGATTGCCTGTCGCGCAAGCCGTCACCGCACAAGAGTTGGGACCCTTCGCCCCGATCCGAATCGCCACTTGCCCAGAGGCGAGGTTGATAATGGTCATCGGGATGAAAAATGGTGAGACCCTGCCGGGCCCCTTAGCCCGAAGGATATCGTGATAATGCTCAATCGACCCAAGACCGCCGATCCCTGAGCCAATATACACCCCGACTCGCGTAGCCTCTTCCGGCGAGACTTTTAACCCTGCATCGTCCACAGCCAACTGCGCTGCACCGACAGCGTAGTGGATGAACGCATCCATCTTCTTGATCTCTTTTTTTTCAATGAACCGAGCAGGGTCAAAGTCCTTCACCTCACCCGCAATTTGCGCATCATATCCAGTGGGATCGAACCTCGTGATCCTCGCAATACCGGACTCACCGGCACAAATGGCATTCCATGTCTTCTCGACCCCAGTACCCAACGGAGTCACCAGCCCAAGGCCGGTGACAACGACGCGCCGTGTCGACCGATCTGCTTCACCTGCGCCCATGGTCAAGACTTTTCTTTAATGTAGTCCAGCGCTTTTCCGACTGTCAGAATCTTCTCGGCATCCTCATCCGGGATTTCGATCGAAAATTCTTCTTCGAGCGCCATCACCAGCTCAACCGTATCGAGCGAATCCGCTCCCAAGTCTTCAACGAAAGAGGCCTCCGGTGTGACCTCGTCTTCTTCCACACCCAGCTGTTCGGCAATAATTTTCTTAACTCGTTCTTCTACAGTGGCCATCGATCTGACTACCTCCTTCCCCGGTATACCCTTACCTGCGCCGCCACACGGGGATCTGTGACGGCCATTCACCCATAAAGACCCGTTATCTTTATACCATCAACATACCGCCGTTTACGTGCAAAACATGCCCCGTGATATAGGCAGCTTCCTCAGATACCAGGAAACGCACGGCTGCGGCAATGTCGGCCGGCGTCCCCAAGCGACCCAGCGGAATCTGCTTGAGTAATGTATCTTTGACATCTGCTGAAAGCCCATGCGTCATCGCCGTATCGATGAAACCAGGCGCCACCGCATTAACCGTCACATTACGGCTTGCATATTCTCGCCCAACGGTTTTTGTAAATCCGATTACCGCAGCTTTCGATGCGGAGTAGTTTGCCTGCCCGGCATTCCCAATGACCCCAACTATTGAAGCAATGTTGACGATACGACCATACCGCTGCTTGGTCATCGGCTGCAAGACTGCCTTTGTGCAGTTAAAGGTGCCGTTCAAATTGATCTGAAGAACCAGGTTCCAATCTTCGTCTTTCATCCGTAACAATAAACCGTCGCGAGTGATCCCGGCATTATTGACGAGGATGTCCACTTTTCCCCAAGCCTTGAGCACTTGTTCAACCATCGCCTTGGTTTCAGCAGTATCAGCCACGTTGACTTTGATGTTCAACGCCTTTCGCCCGAGCTTTTCCACCGCCTCCACGGTTTCCGCAGAACGGTTGGGGTCGAGATCAGCAACGGCGATGTCGGCCCCCGCTTGAGCCAATGCTTCAGCAATCGCCCGGCCGATGCCCTGAGCAGCACCGGTCACAATAGCGGTTCTCCCTTGTAGTGACATAGCAAACCTTTCGGATAAGGCGTTTACAAGCGAAAAAAATGGCCCGTCACACGTGGGCGCTTGCCGGATCCATCTTTGTTTAGCTTACCGCCCTGAGTGTTGCTTCCAAGGATTTTGGATCGTTCACGTTCAATACGTTCGCATCAGGCAGAATTCGCCTAATCAAACCGGTTAATACCGTGCCGGGGCCAACCTCAACAAAGGTCATCACCCCCATCTTTCCCATGGCACGGACCGTGTCTTCCCACAGAACAGACGAGGGCAGCTGGCGAATCAGCGATGCCTGAATCTCCCCGGCCCGGCTGATTGCCTTCGCCTCTGCGTTATTCACAAGGGGCGCACTGAGATCCGACCATCGGACAGCACCGAGATCCTTGGCTAACCGATCGGCGGCCTGCTGCATTAATGGCGTATGAACCGGCACACTGACCGGCAACGGAATCGCTTTTTTGCAGCCTTGTTCCTTCGCCAACACAATGGCCCGCTCCACCGCGGCCTTCTCCCCGGCGATGACAACCTGCCCCGGCGAATTGAAATTCGCAGCCGCGACCACTCCGACTGACGATGCCGCGCGACAAACTTCTTTAACCACTTCAGCGCTCAATCCTAAGAGAGCTGCCACAAGGCCGGTTCCAGGCGTAACGGCTTCGGACATGTAGCGTCCACGTTTCTGAACCAGGCCGACGGCATCACGAAAGGTGACACCACGGACCGCAACCAATGCGGAGTATTCGCCCAAGCTATGGCCTGCAGCAGCGATAGGCTTAATTTCAGCCGGTTCAAGGAGTCTCCAGGCCGCAATGCTGCTGACAAGCAAGGCCGGCTGAGTGAATTCGGTCAGATTGAGCCGTTCAGTCGGTCCGGCAAAGCACAGCTCCGCCACATCATATCCGAGAACCGAGGAGGCCTCATCGTACACTGCTTTCAATGAAGGGTGCGCGTCATAGAGCGCCTTGCCCATCCCGACCGATTGAGACCCCTGTCCTGGAAACACTAGACCGATTTTTTGCATCATGGGGGGTTAGATATCGTAGAAATCCCGTGCAAAGTCAACGGGAAAAGTTTTCACAAGGCACTTGCTGGCACTCACACGAAATCGACGCAATGCTCCTCTTGATTTGTGACCGATCCGCATTTACCACCTGATGACGGCTGACGCCCATGTAAGTCCGGCGCCAAAGGCACCCAGCATCACCAGTGAACCATTCTTCACACGCCCCTCACGAACCGCTTCATCCAAGGCAATGGGGATGGAGGCTGCCGATGTATTGCCGTATCGATCCACATTCAAGAGCACCTTCTCCATCGGAAGACCCAGCCGTTCAATCACCGCCTTAAGAATTCGTATGTTCGCCTGGTGGGGCACATAGAGATCCAGATCCTCTACCCGAAGGTTATTGACGGATAAGGTCGTCCGAGCAATCTCCTCCAACGTTCGGACCGCGACTTTGAACGTTTCGTTCCCCTTCATCTTGATGTACTGAAGGCGTTCTTCAACCACCTTTTCGGACAGGGGCGTGCGTGAACCGCCACCCGGCACCATGATCAGCTCGCACAAGGTCCCATCGGAGCGGAGCTGTGTAGAGAGGATCCCTCGCTCCCCATTACTGGCGCTGACGACAACCGCCCCGGCTCCATCACCAAACAACACGCAGGTGTTACGGTCGGTCCAGTCGGTGATCGCGGACATGACTTCAGCCCCGATCACCAGAACGTGCCGCATCCCACTTTTCACATAGGCATCCGCGACTGAAAGCGCATAGACAAAGCCGCAGCACGCAGCCGAAAGATCACAGGCCGCTGCTTTCGTCGCCCCAAGTTGATGCTGAACGAGACAGGCCGTCGCCGGAAGTGGGTAATCCCCCGTACACGTGGCCACCAAAATCATATCGAGCTCGGCTGCCGCCAGCCCTGCTGAAACCAATGCCCGCTTCCCGGCCTGGACCGCAAGGTCGGAACAGGCCTCTCCCGTCGCTGCAAGACGTCGCTCACGGATACCGGTTCGTTCACGAATCCATTCGTCTGACGTGGCAACCATCTGTTCAAGATCCGCATTCGTCAGAACCTTCGCAGGCGCATACGAACCGGTACCGGAAATATAAGCCTTCATCGCTCGGATTCCATCGCCGGACGGGAATGACTTTCCTCAATGTCCCGCTGAATGAGCTCTTGCACGCCGCCCTCGGCCATCCCCTTGGCCCGCCTGATCGCATTTTTGATGGCTTTCGCCGACGATCGTCCATGACAGATCATCGTCACCCCATTCACCCCCAGCAGTGGAGCCCCGCCGAATTCAGCATAGTCGATTTTCCGCTTAAGATTTGCCAGAGGTCCGGCTATCAAGGGATACGCGAGCCGACCGAAGAAGTGCCCAGAAATTTCCTTCAGAAGCAGCCGCTTGATCATTTCAGCGACGCCTTCGGAAATCTTCAACGCAACATTTCCGATAAACCCATCGCAAACGACGATGTCCGCAATTCCGCTATACACATCGCGCCCCTCGACGTTCCCTACGAAATTCATCGGGCTTGACTTGAGCAGCTTGAACGCTTCCTTCGTAACCTCATTCCCCTTACTATCTTCTTCACCGATGCTCAGCAGCCCCACACGAGGATTCGGCTTGCCCAGCAGATGCTTGCCATATTCGTTCCCCATCAAAGCAAATTGCTCGAGATGGTTGGCGGTGCAATCTACATTGGCACCGACATCGAGCATGATCGCCTCTCCGGTCAATGTCGGAAGACTCGTGGCAATCGCCGGCCGTTCCACCCCTTTGATCAGCCCCAATACGAAGAACGACGCCACCATGCTCGCCCCCGTATTTCCGGGGCTTACCACTGCTCCGGCTTCGCCGCTCTTGACCAATTCGGTTGCAACCCAAATCGACGAGTCCCGCTTCTTCCGGGCCACGGCAGCCGGCGACTCATGCATCTCAACGACCTGCGACGCATGCTTGATGGACAGACGGGGATCTTGGCAGGATTGGCGCTCGCACTCTTGTTTCAGGATGGCTTCGTCGCCGACAAGAATGACATCGACGTCACACTCTTTCACAGCCTGGAGCGCACCCTCCACACAAGGTGCCGGGCCATGATCCCCCCCCACCGCGTCGAGCGCGATCTTCATGCGGCTTACTGTACTCACGGATGGTGTCGGAAAGACAGGCTAACCATGTGTCGCCCCCTGGGTCAGATCGAATGCGCTGAACCCTTCTCGCCGCCAACTAGCTTGAACATGTTATAGCCCTCCATGTATCACGGCCAGTACAGATTGAGCCTCTGCACTCCCAAGATACTGAAGATATGCCTCAACACCTGCGGCCTTAGGACGTCAGCCATCAATCGACAGTCAGCTTAGGCTTCTTCGACTTGAATAACGGCTTTGCCCTTATACGTTCCGCAATTCAAACAGGTGTAATGCGGGAGCTTTAATTCATGGCACTGTGGACACACGGCCATCCCCGGTGGGGTCATACGAAGTTTTTGGGTGCGACGCTTGTCCCGTCTTGCCCGTGAATGTTTATGTTTTGGATTCGGCATGGTGACTCCTTCTTCCCCCTCGATTCAGCGCCGTCCGGCGTCCTTCAACTTTTCTTTCATCGTGCGCAGCACATCAAACGGCCCCCCTACCGGTACGTCACCGCAACGACAGGGTCCTCCATTCAAATCATGCCCACAACGAGCACAGAGACCAAGACAGTCAGCGGTACACAACGGGTGCATCGGAGATGCCAAGATCACCTGTTCTCGCAACATCGGCGCCAGATCCAGATGATCACCCGTAAAGTAATAGAGATCGTCGTTTGGCTCTTCCTCCTCAACCACAGGAGGCGTTCCCGCTTTCTTCTTTCGCACTCCGTCCCGTTTTCCGGTCAGCCCCGCGGATTTGACCTCCCGCTCGTAGACAACGCGCAAGGAAAACGCCACCGGCTCGTCAAAGTCTTTCAGGCATCGGACGCATTGCCGACCTGCGGTTCCTTCTACCACACCGGTCACATAGATGGTCTGTTCGATCGTACGAAGCTCCAGTCCGACCGACATCGTTCCGCGAATGGACACATCCGCGTCCGTCAGCCCCAGCTCGTCACCTGTCAGATCTCCGGACAGCGACAGGCCCTCGTCCGTGATGTCCGCGATTTTCGGCGTTAAGATACCCATACGTTCCCCCGACGATATCCCGCCGCCCCATTTCGAGGCACTGACCTCACCGATCACGTTCGTTATCGCTCCTCGGCAAAGCTGATGATGGCGATATGCCGAGCCCGCTTGACGGCCACCGTCAGTTCACGTTGATGCCGCATACAATTGCCGGAAATCCGACGTGGAACGATCCGTCCTCGTTCTGTTAAAAAATTCCGAAGAAGCCCGGCGTCCTTGAAATCAATCGGGGCTTTCTCCAGACAAAATCGGCAGGGACGTCTCCGTTGGAACAGCCGTCCTCCTCCACCACCCCCACGTTCATTTTCGCTTCGATCCATCACTGCCTCCTCATACTCCTGTCATTAACCTTCATCGCCTGTCTCATAGCCGGGATCATCGTGCATCGGAGGTTCGGCGCCTGCGCCACCGTCTTGACGCTTGGGCATAAACGTCACCGTCTGGGCGACCACTTCATGCTTGCTTCGCTTTTGCCCATCTTCGGTTTCCCACCGGCGCTGCTGCAACCGACCCTCAACGATCACACCGTTCCCCTTGCTGAGATACTGCCCGCAATGTTCGGCCTGCTTTCCAAAGACGACAATGTCGACGAAACACACTTCTTCCTTCAAATCGTCGCCCTGCTTAAACCGGCGACTGACCGCTAAGCCAAAACTCGCCACCGGTGTCCCGCTCGGCGTATACCGGAGCTCGGGATTCCGAGTGAGGTTTCCCATTAAGATGACTTTATTAAATCCGGCCACCGTCTGACTCCTGCGACGCAGCTTCCACCGGACGCCGCTCCACTAGTGGCTTCTCATGGTGAACGGTCAGAAACTTAATGATGTCGTCTTCCAAGCGATAGGCCCGTTCCAGCTCACCGACAGTGTTGTTCGGTGCCTTGAAGTAAAAATAGCCGTAGGTACCCTTTCGCTCACGACGCACTTCGTAGGCGAGTTTTTTCTTTCCTAAATTTTCGGCTTTGATGAATTGCGCGCCGGTCTTATCGGCAACGCTTTTCATCTTGTCGATGAGTGCTTTGGTATCCTCATCGGAAAGGGACGGACGAATAATGAACAGAGACTCGTAGAGCTCCATGCAGCAATCCTCCTGGACAAAGGCCCCCGAACCAGTCGGGAGCGAGGTGTAAGGTGCCTGTCTGGCACAATGAACGGGGGACCGTACCATAGGGATTCTTACACTGTCAACGAATCGCAGAACCTACCTCCTCCATTTGACGGGGCTCTCGAATGAGGTTGATGTGTGATTGCACGATCTGATTGCCAATTTCATAAGGGCTTTTCTGAATTGACAGACAAGCATCCAAATGTAACCATTGGTTACTATATTAGCATGGCCCGTCATATCGTCTACCTCCACATTCCTTCCTTTCAGATCGCGGTGGCCCGATCTGCTGACTGCGCACTGCGGAATAAACCGGTCGCTGTTGCACCAACCCATACACCCAGAGCATTGATTCGGGAACTTTCGATAGAAGCTGTCCACGAAGGTCTTCAACCTGGAACTCCGCTCGATATTGGACGGCTGATCTGCCCTGGCTTGCAGGTAATTCCTCCGGACTCATCCCTCTTACAGGAGGCCCATCGTGAGCTCCAACATCAGATCTCACGCATCGCACCAGCGTGGGAATCGATCAGGCCCGGCTCGTTATTCCTCGACCTCACCGGCACCACCAGACTCTTCGGCCCTCCGATCGATACCGCAACCCGCATCAGTCGCGCGCTGAACAATCAACAGAGATGGCCCAGCCTCATCGGATTGGCGGGCAATAAATTGGTCTCACAACTCGCGGTCACGACACTGGAGAAGCCCCCCCAAGTCTTATCCATTCCTCCAGGAGCTGAAGCCTCATTCCTCGCGCCGCTACCGACCCTCTTCCTTCCCGGCCTTCATCGATCCCACATCTCTCGACTCTCACAGCGTTTGGAAGACCTGAACCTGCGCACGCTTGGCGCCATCGCTTCTGTCTCATTCGCACATCTGCATGCCGCCTTGGGCGATCCGGCCAATTTACTGCACGAGTGGGCCTTAGGCATCGATTCGTCTCCGGTTCACCCGCCGATCACCCATCCGGCCATCGAACGATCCGCGCATCTCGATCCAGACGAAGTGGATGATCGCCTCGTGCTGAGAAGGCTATACCGATTATTGGAACAGATTTGCGCCACACTTCGGCAACAACAGCGTGTGTGCCGGCTTATTCTGTTGACCGTTCGATACAGTGATCATGTCGAGCAGACAGCCCAACAGATCTTGCCTCAGAGCACCTACTGGGAAGTTGATCTCCATCCGATACTGACGGATCTGTTCTACCGTTGTTTCCGTCGGCGGGTGCGTCTCACACGGTTGACACTGCAAGTGAGTCGACTGGAACCACCGACTCAGCAACTGCGGCTCTTCGACGAATCAGCATCTGCCGTACTGCCACGCGCGCACCGACTCTCGCTCGCACTGGATCAGATTCGTGCAAAGTTTGGCGAGCAGGCTTTAGGCTGGGGACGGACATTACGATGACGGCAGCTCAATTCGTCCATCTCCATGTCCATTCCAACTATTCACCGATGAGCGGCGTGTCATCACTAGAAGAACTCTGCACCGTGTCACAGCAGCAAGGGACACCAGCCATAGCCTTAACAGACACCAATGGATTGTACGGAGCCATTCGCTTTGTCGAGCAAGCCAAACACCGCGGACTGAGGCCAATTCTTGGCGCTGAATTGACGACTGCCAATCATCGCGCACTCTTGCTGGCTAAAACGCCGACTGGCTACGCCAATCTCTGTCGCCTCTTATCGGAGCGACACTGTACCCCTTCATTCAACTTCCTCCTGTCAGTTCCCCGTTATCGCGATGATCTGATTGTGATCACAGACGACAAGACCGCCCTCACTGCATGGGGGAATGAGTCACGGCAAGATCTCTACGTCGAGTTGACCCCGGGACCGTCGATGCACGGAACACTTCTCTTCAGCCGCCTTGTCAATCTCCCACCAGTCGCCACGAACCGTGTCTACTTTGCCCACGTGAACGACTTCGCCACACATCGCCTCTTGCGTACCATTGCGCTCAATACGACGCAGTCGCGCCTACTGGAAGGAGCCTGTTGTGCCCCCACCCACTGGCTGATGCCTCCGGCACACATGGCCGCTCACTTTCCTCACGTTCCTGAAGCGATTGCAAACACTCTCCGCATTGCCGAAGCCTGCTACAGCGACTGGCGCTTCGGCGAAACCATCTTTCCAGCGTTTCGCCGACTGAGCGATGAAGAGGCCTTCCTGACGCTCAAGGAGATGATCTATGCCGGCGCACATGATCGATACGGAGCTATCACTCACGCTATTCGCGATCGGATTGAAAAGGAGTTGGCGATTATCCGGCACAAACGTTTTGCGCATTACTTCCTGGTCGTGGAGGAAATCGTTCGTCAGGCACCCCGCACCTGTGGACGCGGGTCGGTCGCTGCGTCGATCGTCTCCTATTGCCTTAACATCACCCATGTGGATCCGATCAAACACAACCTCTTCTTCGAACGTTTTCTTAATCCAGGCCGCAAAGACCCGCCGGATATTGACATCGATTTCCCCTGGGACGAGCGAGACGGTATTTTGAAATGGATATTCGAGCAGTACGGCGAGCGCCAAGCCGCGATGGTGGCGAACCAAAACAGTCTCGGTTTCCGAGCCGCGATTCGTGAGGTTGCCAAAGTCTACGGCATGCCGGCTGGAGAAATTGGCCGGATATCCTCGCAGGTTATCCGTCAAAAGGATCTCCTCGGCTTTGCCACTCCGCCGACTAATGAGCAGTGGCTTGGTCGGCTCTCCCAAGTACTGAAATTGAGAGCCCCATGGCCCGAGATCTTGGCTCAAGCGTTGAAGGCACAGAATCACTTCCGCCATCTTTCCATGCACTGCGGCGGCATTGTCATCGTACCGGATGAGATCCGGCGCTACGTACCGGTTGAATACACGGTCAAACGCTTACCGGTCATCCAATGGGAGAAGGATCAGACCGAAGACGCGGGGCTCGTCAAAATCGACATCTTGGGCAACCGGTCGCTGGCCGTGATTCGCGACACATTGGCAGCCATCGCCACCCATACAGGTCGAACCATCGACTACGGAACATGGGATCCACTCAACGATGTCGTCACACAAGACCTTATACGTCGCGGCGACACGATCGGCTGTTTCTACATCGAGTCCCCAGCCACACGCCTGTTACTGAGAAAACTGTGGCGCGGGATGCCACCGCATCGCCTCGCCGAGGCCGATGTCTTTGAGTATCTCGTCATGGTTTCCTCTCTGGTGCGACCTGCCACTAACCTATTTGTCGATGAGTTTGTCCGTCGAGCGCGGGAAGGGTCCTGTGCCTTCTGGCATGACAGACTGAAGGGTGTGCTGGACGAAACTCACGGCATCATGACCTATCAGGAAGATGTCTCGAAGGTGGCCATGGCGCTGGCGGACTTTTCCGTTGAGGATGCTGATCAGCTGCGCAAGATCATCAGCAAGAAACACAAGAAGCGGCAACTGCACGACTACTATCAACAGTTCTGCCGCGGAGCCGAACGAAATGGCGCATCGCCGGAGATGATCGACAAAATATGGAAGATGATCATGAGTTTCGCCGGCTATAGTTTTTGCAAACCCCACTCGGCCAGCTACGCGCAGGTGTCGTTCAAGTCCGCCTATCTACGGGCGCACCACCCTGCCGAGTTCATGGCTGCTGTGATCAGCAACCAAGGGGGCTTTTACTCCACCTTCGCCTATCTCTCGGAGGCTCGCCGCATGGGGCTGGCAATTCTGCTGCCGGATATTAATGAGAGCGATTGGGCCTATCGCGGTGAAGGGGAGCGGCTGCGGATGGGCTTGATGCAGGTGAAGACCATCCCCCAAGACCTTGGTCTGACAATCGTCGAAGAACGGACGAAAGCCGGCCCCTATCGATCATTCCAGGACTTACTTCAGCGGGTGAAGCCGGACTTGGCGCAGGCCAGAGCCCTCGTCCGCGCCGGTTGCTGCGACTCAATTGCCGGCGAACTGACGAGACCGGCTTTGATGTGGCGGCTCTATGTTGGAAACACGTTCCCTTCAGACCCTCTCCCAATACCCGACGATTATTCTGCTGCGCAAAAACGCGCCCATGAAATCGAGTCGTTCGGCTTTCTCGCCAGCCGTCACCCCTTGACCCTCTATCGCAAACAGATCGAACAGCTGAGACCGGTACCCGCCTCTCACATACATCAATTCGTCGGTCAACGCATCACGATGGTCGGTGTATTGATCACCGAGAAAGCAGCGGAAACCAGGCATGGCCAGGCCATGGAATTCATCACATTGGAAGATGTCACGGCGCTGTACGACGCCACGCTGTTTCCCGAGGTCTACCGTCGCTGCTGCCATCTGCTCTCACCAAATAGACCGTACGTGGTCCGTGGACTCGTGGAACAAAGCTTCGGCGTCGCAACCTTGACCGTGCATGATCTCCACTTGTTGGAATCAACAAGGGACAGGAAACGGGATGGACTCGGTCCGCCTGAAACAACTGCTTAGCGTATGAAGCCAGATAAACCAGCGATCCTCACCACTGACTTAAATTGACCCCAGCCCAACACCTGTTATGTTTGAACTCGATGAGAACCATATTGATTCAATGGAGTGCAGTGGCCTCCGTCGTCATCCTCGCCACCGTGGTTTCGGCAGAAAGTCCGGACTCCTCATCACTCCAGCCACGCACAGGTCGTGCCATTCAGAGCGACTCCCCGCTCCCGATGAAAACAAAACGCGGGCGGTGCAATCCCGCCTCCACGAGATGTCAGCTCCCACGCCATCGCGTTCAACCCACAGACTCCGATCTCAATCAACGAACGCAATCAGGCCCTCGATTGGGAAACGAAAGCTTCTTGCATGACGACAGCCGCACCGGCCTCACAATCGACAGGCCATCGACTCAGCCATGACGCTATAATCCGTTGCCTGTTTTTGGCACAGACTCAGAACAAGTTGTGAATGCAAGATGCAAGACCCGATCCCTTTCTCTCGGACGCACTTGAGCATTCACAGCCACACGCGATTTGCAGGAGTTAGCTGAGAAGAATATCATCATCCGCACTGGAGGCGGTTGGAGCACTCGTTATGAGAGTAACTTGTAGCCCCATGTCTAAGTCAGAAGGGAACCGGCTTCACAAAGGAATTGAGCAAGTCAGCGATGCACGACACAAGACTCGCCCCGGATGTATCTTGTGTTATCAGGCAATGAAAGAGTGCTCGGATAGTTTGATGAAACCAACGAAAGCTCACTGTAATCGATGCGGTGGCGATCGCAATCACGAGGTTCTCCATTCCATTACAACCCCGTGGGAGGACGAGGAGTCGGGGATTGGCGGTAAAGATGAATACGAGACCCTCAAGTGTCTTGGATGTGACAGTATCATGCTGCGACATAAATCGTGGTTCTCCGAGGATCCTGATCCTTGGCCTTCGATTTCCTATATCCCACCACGCATTTTTCGACCAAAGCCAGACTGGTTCGCCGAGCTATTTGCACATACCGGTCAAGACAAGTTCGTTAAAAGATTGCTGAATGAGATCTATGTAGCGATTCAGAACGATCTTCCAAGCCTTGCCGCCATGGGAGTGCGATCCTTGATTGAGAAAATAATGATCTCTAAGTCAGGTGACCAGGGAAGTTTCCTGACAAATCTCAAGAAATTTGAAGAGCTCGGCTTTGTGTCACGTATTGAACGCGAGCGAGTAGAGACGATTTTGGAGGCAGGGCATACCACAATTCACAGAGACTTCTCTCCAAATACTTCCGATGTGGTTACACTAGTAGATATTGCTGAACATATTGTACAAAGCGTCTATCTCCATGATTCAAGAGTAGCAGCGCTCAAGAAACGAGTCCCACCAAGGAAGAATAAATCCTGAGGCCATAAACGCTCCCCGGAAAAACCTAGCAAGCGCACGGGTGAAAAAATAGTTCCGGAACCATTCTCTGGCTAGACTCCTCCTCTCGTCTTGCCTCTTTCCCCCCTTGCCCTTTACGATGTCGTTCGCAGCCGACCAACCGTCTATCCACTGAGGGAATCGCATGGAACCAAGCTTTTGGCAGAACCGATGGCAGACAAACCAAACTGGATGGCACGAATGTGCTGTCAACCCGCTGCTGATCACCCACTTCCCTTCCCTGAACTTGGCTCAGGATAGTCGTGTGTTTGTCCCGCTCTGTGGCAAGTCGCTCGATCTCGGCTGGCTTTTATCCCAAGGATATGCAGTGGCTGGGGCGGAACTGAGTGAATTGGCTGTGACGCAGCTCTTTGCCGAGCTGGGAATGGAACCGACCATATCAGAAGTCGGAAAGCACAAACTCTTTCGCGGAGAGAGGATCAACATTTTTGTGGGCGATTTCTTTGCCCTGTCTCAAGAAGCTCTAGGCCCCGTTGATGCGATCTATGACCGGGCCGCATTGGTCGCACTCCCGGAGGCCATGCGAGTTCAGTACACCACCCATCTCAAACCCCTTACGGCGTTGACACCTCAACTGGTCATTGGTTATGAGTACGACCAGACCATTGTGCCAGGGCCTCCGTTTTCCGTTACTCCCGACGAGCTTCATCGCCACTACAGCGACAGCTACACCCTGACACCACTGGCCCGTCTAGATGTCCCTAACG
>JAEURV010000183.1 GCA_016788465.1 Nitrospira sp.
CACGATTCGTGGAATGACTGAAACCCGTCAGATTCTACGAGATCATAGTCGGGATGAAAGCGACCCTGATGTACATCCTTCGTTATCGTGTGATCACCATTCAGTATCCACATGAGAAGAAGGCACTTCCGGACAACGACCACAGCTTGCTCGGCTTACTTCGGTACGATTATGGAAAAGATTAAGGTCTTGATTGCAGATGACCATGGGGTGGTCCGAGAAGGGCTCATGGCTATGCTCCAAACCATCGAGATCGTCGATGTCGTCGGAGAGGCAAAGCATGGAATGGACGCTGTTGAAAAAACCAAGAGGTTACTGCCTGATGTGATCCTCATGGATCTCCGCATGCCCTTCATGGACGGGGTGGAGGCGACGCGCCAGATCAAACGCGAGTTTCCCCACATCGGTGTCATCGCGCTCACGATGGACGATGAGCAACAGCATATCTTCAACCTTGTCCGGGCGGGTGCCACGGGCTATTTACTCAAAGATTCCGACTCTTCGCAAATCGTCGATGCAATTCAGACCATCGCGCGTGGTGATTCGCTCATTCATCCTTCTGTCGCCAGCAAAATTCTGGCTGAGTTTTCGTTACTTGCTGACGACAGGGCTCAACCGCGTTCATCGGTTGATCATGATCTGACGGAACGAGAAATCACCGTGTTACGGCTCGTGGCTAGCGGCCAGACGAACAAGGAGGTCGCCAATAGTTTAGAATTGAGCGAGAAAACCATAAAGAATCACTTGGGGAACATCTTCCATAAACTGCACGTCTACGATCGCACCCAGGCCGCCGTCCTAGCGATCCGCCGAGGCATTATCCCCCTAGGGTAGCTCTGGCTCGTTCTTCTGGAGAGCCGAGCCTTGCTGAACAACCAGTCAATGCACGCATTGGGCCGCGATGATGCATCGATTACAAGGACTACCAACCTCATCGTTCAATAGTCGCTCTCATAAGCTCGGAAATTGCCAAGCTGGCAACCATCACCCGGTGGAGACATCACCGTGTTCGGATTACGAACATTTACCATGACTTCGGCATTTCAAGCGGAATACTCTACCCACTGAGCTGGCTATCGCACATCACCCCTGAGCTCGTTCTCGCAGCTCACTCGACGATCTCTCCACCACCTCGGTATACTATCCATTCCTGACATGAGGTATTTCTACAACAGAGGCTCTGCGTGAAGCGCCGTACGACACCTTCATCTCATCCTAAAGATTCTGCCCGTGCCAAACCGCAAGTCGCCGCTGCAGAGGTGTTGGCTTGGGTGAGCGATTGTCTGGAGGGTGGGCTGTGCTTCATCGCCAAGGGAATTCTCATATTTGAGAATTCACAATTTGGGGAACTGGTCGAAGCATCGACTTCGAATCCGGCTGACTCTCCCACTCAGGACCCGACGCTTCGTTCGCAACTCTTTGCCGATGCCATGGCCTGGAACAAGGGCAGTCTGGGTGCGAGAGGCAGCAGGACCTATCGCCTCCTTAATCGCCAAGGCCAACCACTCGTCTACGAATGCCGCTATCACGTGGTCCCCTATCACGGAGAGACCGGCGTCCTGTTAGTCTTACAGGACGTCACCGAACATACGGAGTTGGTACAGGAAGCTTCGCAGATCGCCAGGTTTCAATCGGTACTCGCCCGCATTGGAACCCTGGCGGTCAGCGATGCCCCGGCACAGGAGCTCATGAATGAAGCGGTCGAACATACGGCGGAAGCGCTCCACGTCGAACTCTGTAAGATTCTCGTTCAACGGGAATCCGACGATCATCTCGCCGTCGTCGCAGGAATCGGTCTCGCCCCTGAGCTGATCGGGAAATTGACCATTGAAGGCGGAACCCACTCACAAGCCGGCTACGCCATCCGCGAACGACTCCCCGTGGTCGTCCGAGACTTGCGCAAGGAAACGCGATTCACCCCTTCGAAGTTGTTAACCGAACATGGTGGGATCGCGGGTATGTGTGTCCCGATGTTGGTCGAAGACCGGGTCTACGGGGCCATGACCGCTCATTCCAAATCAGTCCGAGACTATACTGTGACGGAACTCGAATTTCTCTGTACCGTCGCCAATACCGTCGCAACGGTGCTGGAACGACGGCGGCGCGCCGATACACAGCGGGAGCTCTACCATCGGCTCTTCATGGCCGCCCAGGACGGAATCATGTTGACCGATACGGAGGGTTGTATCCTGGAATGGAACCCTGCACTTGAACGGATGACCGGCTGGACCAGCGAGGAAGCCTTGGGACAACAGCCTTCCATTCTCAAGTCTGGGAAACATGGCCAAGAATTTTACGATCGCCTCTGGCAGGCGCTCAGGGCAGGGCAGCCCTTCGTCGATCGGTTTGTAAATCGGCGTAAAGATGGGTCGGATTTTCTCGTCTGGGAAAGTGTGAGTCCCGTCAAAGACCGGGACGGAAAGACCCAGTACTACATGGCCATCCTCACGGATTTGACCGAGCGTGAACACATGCTCGAAGTATTACGTCATGCCGAACAAGTCAAACTGGTCGGCCAATTGACCGGTGGTATTCTCCATGAAGTTCGCAACCCATTGATCGGGCTTGGCAGCCTAGCCACCCACCTCGCCGATCAAGAACATTTGCCACAGACGGCTAGGGATCGCTGCCGGCTCATCGCTCGAGAAGCCTCCCGGATCGATGAGTTATTGGAGTCTCATTTAAGCCAACTTCGACCGCGTCCGTTTGATCTCCATCCCTGCGATCTTCCTTCGCTCATCGATGACACCATGACCTTGCTGAAACCCAACTTGACCAAGCAGAACGTCCAGGTACGAAAGGTGATCGCTCCGGATCTGCCGTTGGTGGAGGCCTCCCGTGCCCACCTCCAGCAGGTCTGCCTCAACATTACGATGAATGCGATCGACGCCATGCCGAACGGTGGAGAGCTCACGATCGCCATGCGAATGGAACCCCGTCGAGGTCCTGGTGTACTTCTTGCTTTCTCCGACACGGGAAAGGGGATTGCCCCGGACGATCTTAAACGGATTTTCGAGCCGTTCTTCACCAGTGGCAAGGCAAAAGGCGTTGGGCTTGGACTCACCATCACGCACGACATCATCGAACGGCATGGCGGACAACTGGTGATCACAAGCCCCCCCGGCAGCGGGGCAATGGTAGAAGTGTGGCTTCCCTTGAAACCCGAGCGGTAGCATGACTTGGCAATTGCTTCTGGTTGAAGATGAAGCGTCTGTTCGCGAGGCCTTCGCACTGCGCCTCAGCGATCACGGTTATATGGTGCAGACCGCGAGTTCAGGCGAGGAGGCGCTTGGGCTGTTGCGCACCTTTGAACCGGATATTCTCGTGCTCGATCTGGTTATGCCGAACCTCTCAGGCCTGGACGTGCTCACCCGTGTCAAACAGACCTCACCCAACCTACTCGTCATCTTGGTCACCGCGAGAGGCACGGTGAAAGACGCCGTCGAAGCGACAAAACTGGGCGCCTTCGACTTCGTCGCGAAATCCATCGACATGGAAGACCTCCTGCATGCATTGAGCAGAGCGACGCAACTCCTGACGTTGCAGCGCCAAGTTCATGTGCAGAGCGGGCAAGACGCAGACCGATACGCGCTCGACCGAGTCATTGCCAAGAGCCCCGCTACTCAACTCTTCATGAGCCAAGTCCGGGAGGTCGCCAACAACGACAGAGTCACCGTATTGCTCCAAGGCGAAACCGGTACTGGGAAACAGTACATGGGTCGGGTCATCCACTATAATAGCGCCAGAGCCAACAAACCCTGTATCGAAGTCGACTGTCCGTCGATCCCGCGGGAATTGTTCGAAAGCGAGCTGTTCGGACATGAGAAGGGGTCATTTACCGGAGCGGTAGGCCGCAAGACCGGCTTGATCGAACTCGCGGAGGGAGGAACCCTCATGTTCGACGAGATCGGCGACCTCCCCCTCCCGTTACAGGCGAAGCTCTTGCGGGTCATCGAGGAGCGGACCCTGCGCCGTGTAGGAGGATCCGCCACGATCCCGGTGGATGTGCGATTCATGGCGGCTACGAATCGCAATCTAAAGGAAGCGGTCGCCAAAGGCGAGTTTCGGGAAGATCTCTATTTCCGACTGAATGTCGTGACCCTTATGATTCCCCCGCTGCGGGAACGGCCGGAGGACATCATCCTCTTGGCGAAGCAGTTTCTGACTCGCTCGGCGCTTGCACTTCGGAAACCGGTTCGGGCATTGGGGGCGAGCGCGGAGATGCTTCTCCAGCGATACCATTTCCCGGGCAATGTGCGTGAGTTGAGCAATCTGATGGAACGGGCGGTGCTCTTCTGTACGGGTGAGACGCTTGAAGCAATACATTTCCCCTCTGATGTGCGAGAGGCTCCCGTGCAACCGGTCGCTGATACCGCTCGTCATAAATCGATCGTCTCTGATACGACGAATGCCGATCACATCCATTTGTCATTCCGCCTCGGTGAATCCTTAACCGACCTTGAGGACCGCATCATCAACGAGGTGTTACAGCGGTCCGCTGGAAACAAATCTCTGGCCGCCAAGCATCTCGGTATTACCCGCTGGATGCTGGACCGGCGTCGGAAACCCCTTGCTGAGTGAGCATAGACGCACATTCGCACAG
>JAEURV010000231.1 GCA_016788465.1 Nitrospira sp.
GAATCAATCCAGAACCTTGCCATGACCGACTTTCATCCCAATGCACTCTATTTCGGCGATGAGTTTCCTGCGAGTGGAATTCCCTGCCTTGTTCATATGGAAGGGCATGGGCTGACGATTACCTTTCCTCCAGATCATGACGGAGGGGAGAGCCGATCGGAAACAGTGCCGTTTTCGACGCTGACTGTCTCAGCGGGTGGGTTGGATCACGATCAGTTGGTCCTGACATGGAGCGGTCCGGCCGGGCAACGAACCCTGTATCTGAAAAACTCCGATGTGATCCGTGCGTTTCGACAAGCGGCGCCTGATCACTTAACCATGCCGCTTGAACAAGCGGCAGCCCAAGTTCGTGAGGCTCGGCAGCGGCATCGGGCCGTGTGGACAGTGGTGGGGGCCGCCCTTGTGGCGCTGGTGCTGGGGCTTTGGTTTGGGAGCGATGTGCTTGTTGAACTCGCCGTCGATCGTATCCCCGTCGAATGGGAGAAAAAACTAGGAGAATCAGCCTATCGTGATTTTCTGGTTCATCAGGATGCAGTCAGAGAAGGCCCGGTGGTCGACGCCGTCACGGAGATGGTTCATCGTCTGGCCAAACCGATTCCGAATAATCCGTACACTTTCACTATCACGGTCGTGAAGAGTGACGTGGTCAATGCCTTCGCGCTGCCGGGCGGCTACATCGTCGTGTTTACCGGATTGATGAAGAAAGCGGAGAATGCCGAAGAGGTGGCAGGGGTTTTGGCCCACGAGCTGAATCATGTGCTCCAGCGACATGGGCTCGAACGGATCATCAAGCAGTTGGGTTTTGTGGCCGTGGTGTCGATCGTGCTGGGTAACCCACCGGGGATGGGCGGGGTTATGAAACAGCTTGGGGTGGAATTGATGACGCTGAAGTTCGGCCGCGCGCAAGAAACTGAAGCAGATCTGACCGGTCTGCAGTTGCTCTATCAAGCCAAGATCAATCCTGAGGGCATGATTACCTTCTTCCAGCGACTTGCGGAGAAAGATGAAGGGCGGGTTGAGTGGCTCTCCACCCATCCGATGAGCAGCGGGCGGGCGGAACGGTTGAAGGCTGAGTTATCGGCCATGCCGAATCCAATACTTGAGCCCTTTTCATTCGAGTGGCCTAAGATTCGTACATCACTTGGGCTGTCGACGAGTTCAACCCCGTGACGGCAGCCCATTCCATTCGCATCGGTGTACTTGCCGATACGCATGGCCTCTTTGATCCAGCCATCCCAAAGTATTTTCGAACTGTGAATCATATTATTCACGCCGGTGACATCGGCCAACGGTCTGTGATCGAGCAACTAGAGGCGATTGCTCCGGTGACCGTTGTCTCCGGCAACGTGGATGGATATGAACAGAGTGGATTTCCATCAGAGACAGTAATTTCGCTGGCCGACCATCAGATCGCTGTCCGCCACATCTTGTACGAAGGTGGAAATTTGACGAAAGGCGGGCGAGCTTTTCTCGATCGGATCAGACCGGACATCTGTATTTTTGGCCATACCCATCAGCCGAAGAACGAATGGCTGGGCGAGATACTCTTGTTCAATCCTGGCTCAGCTGGTCCGAAGCGATTCACATTGCCGAGGATGGTGGGATTGATCACAATCGGCGCACGACTGTCGGCAAGGCATATTCGTTTGAAAGATCAGAGTACATGATTTTCAATTGCTGCCGAGACGATATTGTGTCGAAATCGATGGTTGTGTTTGATGAGGGCTTGCACTAGAAGTGAGATCACAGAACTATTTTGACGAAAGGAGACGATGATGAGCAGATGGGGGCAGCGAACGATCAGTGCGATGGTGTTGCTGAGTGTGATGACGATGAGTACCGGTTGCTATGGTCCGTTCAATCTGACGAAGAATGTCTATCGCTGGAACAGCAATGTCAAAGGCAGCGGACAAATCAACGACAAATGGATGAAGGAAATCGTATTCTTCGGCATGTTGATTGTCCCGGCGTACATGTTCTCCGCGTTACTGGATACCTTCATTTTCAACTCGATGCATTTTTGGACCGGTGACAGCCCCATTAAGGAATCCGATCTGGGTAGCGATGGCACCAAAGTCGCAACATTGGGTGATACTACCGTTCGGTGGACTGCGTTGGAGGATGGTGCGATGGTGGCGTATGAACGCCATGGTGTCGTCCAACGCCGTGCCACGATTGTCGCCAGTGCGATGGGCTATCGCCTGGTTGATGAGAGTGGAAATGTGCTCTCGGAAGCCGAGTATGCTGCCGATGGGAGCGTTCGCCTCCTGAACGGTGAATGCCAGGTTGTGAAGCAATTGAGTCAAGAGCAACTGAGAGCAATCGCCGGGGATCGGCTCGCAATGGTTCCTGAAGCGAGCAGGTAAGGGATGACTGAACGATAGCCTGATGCCGGTTCAGCTGGCATCAGGCTATCGTGGAGAATTACAAGCGTAGTCCAATACCAAGTAATCCATAGTGGTTGCGAAAATCGACAGCTAGTCCTTCCCAGTGATAGCTTGACGACAGATACCGGTACTCACCGAACAAAAAGATCGCGATATCCTGCTGCGCATTGAAGAGACGCAGGTGGGGTGCCAGCACGACCTGTGCTCCACCAAGGAACTGATAGGTGAAGGCACGCGCTGAGTCAAAATCCTTGTCGTCGCGTCCCGCGATGTTCGGATTGAGGAGCGCGGCGTGGGACCAGCCGATGCCGCCGCCGGCATATGGACGAAGCCGTTCTCCTGGATAGCGGAGGATCAGGTTGAACGTCGTATTGATCATGAGCAGGTCCGAACGTCCCGTTTCATGATGACGTCCATTTTCGCTGTTGGGAAACGACAGAGCCGTGCCATGAATGTTGGAGTCCATCTCGAGGCCGACTAGTCGATTCAGAGCGGATGGAAAGATTCCGATCTTGAACCCCGTTCCCAAGCCTTGATGAACTGAAGTGGAAACGATGGTTCCTTGGTTGAATAGATCCTGATTTCCAGGAGCCAGGCCTAGTGCGTAGCCACTCAATTCAATATCTCCAAATTCGGCCGGGAATGCGACGTCGGTCAGGCTCGGACACCAAGACAAGAAGCTTAGTAGCGTAACGGATCGTACCAGGGAATCAAGTCCCATGGTTCAACAACGGCATGAAGGCGGGAAAATGAAAGGGCCTTCCGGAAATCATCCCGAAGGCCCTTTCTTCAATCAGGTACTGCGGATCGACTAGTTACCGCGAACGATCGTGCACCATTCACCGAGGATGCCCAAGATATTCTTCGCAGAGTGGTCCACGGAAGCGACTTTCGTGATACCCCCGGCAGCCTTAGCAGCCGCGACGCTCGCATCACCGGTTGCGACCCAACCAAGGATCGACTGGCCGCAGGCCTTACCCTCTTTGCTGGCTCCTGCTTCATCGGTCGCAACATCGCCGTACTTCGCTTCAGTGTAGATGCCGCCCAGCATCGGGGAGGCAACGATCTGACAGCCGCTCAGGCTGAGGCCGACGAGGGCAATCACCGCAAGGGATAAACTGGATGCGCGCTTCATAGATCCTCCTTAATAGAAGTTATACCGCAAGACTGCTTAGGTGTCGTAAGCAGTCAGCGAGAGTATAGTCATATGGGTAGTATCCGTCAATCTGAAAGTTGATCTGGGTGATACCCCGCTATCCGTTGAAAGAGAGGCAAGATCCCTTCATTCTTACGAATGTACAACAGGGGATTTGCGAGTACTTCTCTGACATGATATGAGTGGGAAAACAAACGTGAGGGTGTATATGCCATTCAACATCAGATTTATTCAAACGCATGCTCGTGTACTTGGAGCCTTAACCTGTGCGGTCTACTTGTCTGGTTGTTCACTTTTCGGCGGGTCATCGCAGAATTTCGCGGTCAGCTCTGACCCGGTGGGTGCGACCGTTCGGATCAATGGTCAGCAGGTTGGTGTCACACCACTCCAATATCAGGTTGATCGAAGAGGGGATTTATTGATTGAAGTGGAAAAGACAGGTTACAAAAGCCAATTTCGACAAACCTCGAGAAAGCTGAGTTCACTAGGAATTGCAGATGTCATAGGCGGAGCCTTTCTTTTGCTTCCGCTGATCGGTCTTGTCGCACCAGGAGCATGGGAACAGGACCCTGCTGTGATGGGGTTTTCTCTCGAACCTGCCGCAGCGTCATTGTCTTCCACGCCGGCGCCCTAAACAATCGCAACGGCACGATCAGTTTGTCGTGCGTCCCCCTCGTGCTTCAAATCCTCACCGTCGTCTTGTCCATGTATCACAGCCACCTTGGAAGGAAGATGTTGTACATACATCCTAAGAAAAGTTGTTGCACTCACTTGGGATTTGCCTATAATCGTTTTGTCAATTACTACAGGGTGAGCATTTTTGAAGAGTGGTATTTTTTTGTCAACATTGGTTCTTCATTCAGCTATACTCGACAAGTGTTTTCTGAGACAGCATCCCTAACATAACCAATTCTCTAAACGGAGGAGGACTTATGTCAAAGAAAGTACTCTTATTGGCTGTTGCAATCCTGTTTGGTAGCCAGGCTGGTCTGGCGATGGCTGCCAATCCAGACACCGGTCCAGGTTGTGGATTAGGGAAGTTGGCCTGGGGTGATTACAAGGGCCAAAAGGAAATCGCTCCCCAAGTGCTGCAGGCGACCACGAACGGCACCTTTGGCAGCCAGACGTTCGGCATCAGCTTTGGCACCTCCGGATGTACCAACGATGGCAAGATTATGAGTGAACACAAGACCACTATGTTTGCGTCCTTGAACTTCGACGCACTCACAGCTGAAATGGCACAAGGGCAGGGTGAGCACCTGGCCTCGCTGGCCACGCTGATGGGGGTACCGGCAGAACGACATGCTCAGTTCTTTGCCATGACCCAGGAGCGGTATACCTCCTTGGTTCAAGCTGGCGAAGCGTCTCCGGTGGCATTGGTGAAGTCCCTCAACGATGCGATCGCAGGCAATCCTGTTCTCGCGCAAGCATCAGTTCGCTAAGCTATCACACAGGGCCCAGGCAGAAATGCCTGGGCCCTTGCTGTGTCTTGCACGCCGTGCTGTTCTCTATCCTTGCTATTGCCGTTACACTCTTGGTTCCTGCCATCGCGGATGCGCAGTCATCCGATCGTGAAAACTATCTCGCACAACTGATCACGCAGGCTCAGGAGAAACGACTTGCCGAACAGCGTGAATGGCATCTCTTGTTGCACTACCGGAAGGGACTCTTCGGGGGATATGAGAGTGAGCAGGATGATCCTCGATTTTTCATGTCGCCAAATGGGAAAACGGACCCGTCTGCGGAGCTGTCGGCGACGCTCGCGCAGTTTTTTTCGGATGAGCTAGTCGGTCGCTCTCAACAGCCGGCACAATGTGCCTTTGTCGCACGTTATCACTGGCTGAAGGAGCAGCTGGCATTTGACCCCAATCGCCTTCTCCCTCGTGTCTGTGATCGATTCGATCGTTGGTACGATGATTTCGAAGTGCAGTCGGTTTCTCTGATCTTCCCTTCAGCATTTCTGAACAATCCGGCGTCTATGTTCGGTCATACGCTGTTTCGTGTCGATCAGAAGGGGCAGACGGAACAGACTCGAATTCTCGCCTATACCATTAATTATGCAGCTGATGTGCCACCCAATGCAGGTCTTGCGTATCCTATACGTGGCATCTTCGGAAATTATAAGGGGTACTTTTCAACAATCCCCTATTACCTCAAGGTGCAACAGTATCGAGACATCGAAAACCGTGATATTTGGGAATATCGCCTGAATCTTACAGAAAATCAGATGCGGCGATTCCTCATGCATGCGTGGGAACTAGGGAATGCCTACTTCGACTATTTTTTCTTCAAGGAGAACTGCTCATACCACATTCTTGCGCTGTTAGATTATGCCGATCCGAATCTCCACTTAACGGATGAATTTGTCGGGTGGACTGTCCCGGCCGATACGATCCGTTTGGTCGTATCAAAACCTGGGCTGGTCTCTGATATCACGTACCGCCCGTCCCGTAGCACCGTTATTAGGCGAAAGCGCGAATCCTTACCAGTCGTGGAGCGAGATCTGGCTCATCGGATGACGCAAGACGTTGGGGAACTGACTGCACCGGCCTTTACTCGATTGGTTCCCGCTAAACAAGCATTTGTGCTCGATCTCGCGTCGGATTATCTGCGGTACCGAATTGAGACGACAGATTCTCCCAAGCCCGAGTGGAAAGAACGAAACAGAGCCGTGCTGACAGCCCGCAGTCAACTCCGCATCCCTTCCGAGGAATTTATCGTGCGTCCCTTTGCGAAGCAGCCTGAGCTTGGCCATAAGGTACACCGGGTCGCGATTGGAGGAGGCTGGCGTAATAACGATACATATGAAGAAGCGAGCTTTCGTGGCGGTTATCATGATCTGCTCGATCCGGAGGTCGGCTATACACCCGATGCGCAGATCGAAATGGCTTCGGTCACCGTGCGGCATTATAATCGGGCGGATCAGACCAGAGTAGAACGGGCCACGTTGCTGAATCTTCTGTCGCTCTCACCGATCGATTCCGTCTTCCACGCTCCCTCGTGGAAACTCAATGTAGGGATGAACACGATCCGACACAATGATTGCCAGCTCTGCAGCAACGGGTTCTTCAGCGGCGGGATCGGAGGGGCGAAAGAGTTGAGGTTGCTCAACCGGGAAGTGTTGTTTGCCTTTGCCGAAACGGAGGCGAGCGTCAGCAAGGCCTATGATGAAATGCATCGAATCGGTGGAGGTGGAACAGTCGGGATACTGGCTGATATGACTGAGCGTTGGAAAATTATGGCAACGGGGTCATATCTGAAATTTCCATTGGGTGACAAGTCAGACGATTTTCGGTGGTACGTCGGCTCGCGATTCACACTGGCCCAAAATTGGGCAGTGAGGCTGGAATACAATCATCGTGATCGGGATGACGATGTCCTCTTCAGCGTACAGGCCTATTTTTGAGTGCGAGATGGTTTTGCTGGGGAACTAGTACTTGATTCGCTTGAGATGGAATCGAGAGAAAGTGTCTGACTCGAGCGTGGGGTGAGGTATTGTCGTCCTCGGCTGGCTGAAATCAACATCGATCTCCTCTTTACTCGTTCCGACCTTGATGTGCTCAAAGTCCGATTCCTTATCTCCAACCATCGCCATCATGACGGAGCACCCAGAGAGGGTCAGCAGTACGTATAGGGTCAGCAGCACAAACAATCCACAGAGTAGGCTGGAGCCGGCTTTGAGCATCTCACATCCTCCACGTAGCAGGGTCTGTTGCAAGGCCGTCGACGAAAGAGCTATAGCGCGGTTTAGAGAATGAGACAAGCAAACCATCACTTTTTGCGTGCATTGGAAGTAAACGGCTCGTGAAGGTCTTGTGCTTCCTTCTCTGCGCCGGTTCCGGTATCCTTCGTCCGTGAGCCTCCTCGATCAATTCTTCGTCTATTACCCTGAAGCCTGGCAAGACCGAGATTGGGCACGGCTCAGCGGATTACCGCTGGAAGAGGTCTGGTTTCATGCTGCGGATGGAACCCGTTTGTTCGGATGGTACGTCGAAGCAGCGGCGGATCGTCCTGTCATGCTCTGGTGCCATGGCAATGCGGGAAACATCAGTCATCGCCTTGAAAACCTGAAACTGTTGTTCCAACTCGGGCTCTCCGTATTCTTGTTCGATTATCGAGGATATGGAAGGAGCCATCCGGTTCGTCCGAGTGAGAGGGGACTGTACGACGATGCGTATGGAGCCTATGACTATCTCACGCGTATAAGAAAGATTCGCCCTGAACGGATTGTGCTATTCGGCCGATCGCTTGGAACAACGGTGGCCGGTGAATTGGCTGTACAGCGACCGGCTTCGGCGCTGATTCTGGAATCGTGCTTTCCCTCCATTGAAGCGGTGGCCAAATTTCATTATGGCGGGTTGCCGGTCCATTGGCTTCTTGGAGCGGAACATCGGTTGATCGATCGCCTCCCCCAGCTATCCCTTCCCAAGTTGATTATCCATGGCGATAAGGATGACATTATTCCAATTGAGTTCGGACGCCAGGTGTTCGATGCAGCCAAACCACCAAAAGAGTGGTACGTGATCCAGGGTGCGGGGCATAACGACACCTATGCAGTGGGTGGTGGTGCCTATTTCAGACGAATGGGTGAGTTCATCAAAAAGGCGCTTTCCACGTACTGAAGACCGACATGCCTCTCGATGAGGGTCTTGTCACGTTACCGCTTGGCTTCCGGTGGGGGCCAGTTCATTTCCGTGTGCCGGCCACAATAGTAACATAGGAGGCGATACCGAGCTTTGCGGCGAGGGTTGGGTAGCGAGATGAAGGTAATGGGCGTATCGTCGTACGGACAGGTCGGTTGATCGTGGAGTAGGTGTGTCTCCGCCATTAAGGTGATGGAGGCCACGTCCCAAGAAGGATGGTGTTCTTCCTTGCCCGTGATCTTTTCGACCGTGTGGCAGCGTTCACAGGTCGCTTCGTAGGTTTTGATTCGAGCACTGTGTGGCGTCTGATCGACGATATCCATTGGGCCTCCGCAACCGGGCTGTACGCAGGTCACATGCTCATGTTGAAGGGCCTGAACGAATCGTCGATGACTCTCTCGTTCCTGCGTTATTCGCATGCGCGCCTCCTCTTGTTTTAGATGCCCCATCCTCCACTGATTTGAATATTGGCGCCGTTGACGTAACGGGCTTGTTCGCTGAGGAGATACCGCACGGCTGCGACGGTATCCTCAATCGTTCCAATATAGCCGGCAGGGATTCGTTTGGTCATGGCGGCCAGTTCTTGAGGGGGGGCACTTCCCGAATCGATGAAGCCGGGTGAGACGGCGTTGACGGTAATGCCGTAAGGCGCCAGCAATTTTGCCAGCGTGCGCGTCAGGATCAGAACACCGGCCTTGGCAATATAATGGCCGGTCACGTCGGGCTGGGCTTCCATTTGATCGGCGTTGGCCATGCTGAAGTTGATGATCCGTCCGGATTTGCGAGCCTTCATGCCGGGGGCAACAGCCTGTGCCAGGTAAAAAATAGGATGCAGGTTGCCGGCGAACATCTCGTTCCAGCCTTCGACCGTTTCGTCGAACAGGTTGATGCGGTGATAGGGGCCGGCACCATTGATGAGGACGTCGATTCGGCCCCATTCTTGTTCAACCCGAGCAATCAGATTTTTGGCGGCTACCGGGTCGGAGACATCACAGCGGATCGCCAACGGTTGTCCTCCTTGAGCAACAATGTCCTGCGCAGTCGCATTGGCTTCGTCCTCGCTGGTTCGATAGCACAAGGCGACCTTCCAACGTCGCGCCGCCAAGTCAAGCGCGATCCCTCGGCCGATGCCTTTCGCTCCGCCCGTAATGAGTGCAATCTGTTGATCCATACATCCTCTAGAGTTTGGTCCGTCTCATTATGCTCTTGAACGAATCCGCTTGGCGAGTGTTTCCAATACTCCAGCGGTACGAGTTGAAAAGGTTCGTTCGTGCTTCGGCTTCTTGTTGTCGGCTATGTTGGCCTCAATGAGGGCTTGCAGATCAGCAAGCGTATCCACATCACGCCATGGTTCAAGCAAAGCCGTCGTGAGTCCGACCGTAAGTGCTTTGTCTCGTGTGAGTGTCAGTACTTGATCAGTCGACCATGGAATATCACGAAAGAGTGTGGGGCAAGGCTGTTTGAGGCCGATGAGATAATAGCCGCCATCCTGGGCAGGACCGAGTACAAGGTCATGCTGCTCCAGCTTAGTCAGAGCCTGCTTAAGATGGTCGAGCGGAACGGTTGGAACATCAGTCCCGATGATCAGGACTTGCTGGTAGCCCCGTGCGAATATCGTTTCGAAGACCTGGTGCATGCGCGCGCCGAGGTCGTCTCCGACCTGATCGATCACCTTCACGCGTTGCCGCTCTTCCATAATCTTGAAAAATACATGTGTGGAAGATGGGGCACAGGCCAGGTAACGATCGAACGGCAATTTGAGTGTTGTTGCCGCAAGCTTTGTTCTTTCCAGTGTGTCGAGGACAAAACTTCCGTGGAGCGTGGCGGCTTCGTCCGGCGTCAGAGGCGGGCAGAGTCGTGTCTTCACTTGGCCAGGAATTGGCGCTTTGGCGAAGATCACCAGAGCGGCCTGGTGAGGGGTGAGGGGTGAAGGGTGAAGCGTTTTGGGAGAAGGTCTAGACTTGGTTTCTGATTGCCCGTCTGATATCGTTTTCATGCCCCTCACCCCTGACGCGTTACCCCTTACTATCTATCTGACAGTCTCGTACCATTGACTTAAGCGTGACGGGCTGATTCCGGCCCAGTAGAGCAATCGCAGGGTCCACATCAAGAGAATGGTTCGGAGCGGGCCTTGCTGTTCCCAGCGTCGGAATGAGGTGGTGACCGTTTGACGCAGTGCCACAGTCGGTCCTGCTCGTTTGAGTCTTCGACTGAACTCAATATCTTCCATCAGGGGGATATCAGGAAAGCCTCCTAGTCGTTCGAAAATGGGGCGGCGGACAAAGATGGACTGATCACCTGTGGCGATGCCGCTGGTGCGAGAACGCCAGTTCATGAGTGTGCTGATGATGCGTCCCCAGCCGGAGTGAGTGTCGAATCGGACATCGAATCGTCCTCCCACAACGGCAGGATTTGCCAGCGCCGATTCAATGATCCGAGGAGCTTCGCTCGGCATCTGGGTGTCAGCATGTAAGAAAAGCAAAATCTCTCCACGGCTGGATTTCGCTCCCTCGTTCATCTGACGCGCTCGTCCGGTCGGTGCGTGTACGAGGTGAGCATTTGGCGTGTTCGTGCAAAAGGCATCCGCGATCGCAAGCGTACGATCGGTACTCCCTCCATCAACCAGAATGATTTCTGTAGCGAGCGATGATGGAAGGCCGGCCAGTGTCTGCTCAATGGCCTGTTCTTCATTCAGAGTCGGAATGATGACGGAGATCGTCATCTAGCAGAATTCATCACGGTCAGGTGGTCGGCTTCTTAGGCTCGACGAACATGAAATACATGACGACAATGATGGTGGTCCAAAACAGCACTTGCTTATGCCAAAACAGCACTTCACCGTACTGAAAAAGTCCCAAGGCCAATGCACCGGCCATCGTCATGACGCCATAACGGATGGCCGGCGTTTCGATGGCGGCATTGGCCCACACCGCGAGCCCGCCGAAGTAGATCAGAAACGGCACGATGTTGATCTCAAATCCCCCGCTGATGGAAAGAAAAATATTGAGAAATCCGATGAACATCAGTGCGGTCCCAACCATCAGCCCGATGACGTGGACTTGGTGCTCGGACCCTCCGGGCGTCTCATCCGGCTCCGAGGGCGGCGACGAACGCGAGGGGTCATTATGATGAGAAGGGAAGTCGGATGGTGCCATAGTCTAGATCTTGAAGTGTTTGCTGAGTGTGAGGGTCTGCCGTTGATAGGATGAGCCTAAGCCCGATCCGTAGAGCTGTGTCGGGGCGGCCATCATGGTTTCATACAAAACTTTAAAAAAGGTCTGTCCATCATGGATCAAAAACGGTACGTCGTGCGGACGAACCTCCAGGACGACCTGTGTGCCTTTGATCTCGCCCTTTGCTCCATACCCGAAGCCGGGGTCGAAAAATCCCGCATAGTGAGTCCGCAACTCCCCACAGGCCGCTTCGTAGGCCACCATTTCCGCGGCATAGCCGGGCGGCACCCGAATACGCTCCTTTGACACAAGGATATAAAACTCTTCCGGCTCCAATAGCAAGCTGTCGTGGCGATGGCGGTAGAGCGGCTCCCAGAAGTCGGCTGCCGCATAATGCCCGACTTTGTCCAGATCAATGACATGGCTGTTTTTCTTTGCCCGGTATCCGATCACACGGGAATCTCGCTGATCTCCGCCGGTAAGATCAATGCGGAGGAAGAGGCCTCGCTCAGCGCGAACGTCTTGGCTGTCTACGCGCTTAGTGGGCGCCACGTTGTGATACAGCAACGGTGTCGTTCGATGGAGAGCATGAAGCGATCGGTCTGAAACCGTGGCCTCGCCGCGTACAAACCTGACTTGGTTCAGCGACTGTCCGGTGCGGACCTTGACGGCAAACGAACGCGGAACGACCTCGAGAAACAGTTGCCCCCGATAGCCGGCCCGGATTTCATCGAATCCCGACGTGAGGTCGGTCACCACGCGGGTGAACACATCGAGGCGGCCGGTTGTACTCTTTGGATTCGCCCGTGCGCGGATTGTTGTCGGGAGCGCCAATTCTTCCAACAATGGCACAAGATAGACGTGGCCTTTTTCCAAAATGGCGCCATCGGTCAGATCCATTTCATACATCACGAGATCCGACTGATAGAAATCCAGGACATTGAGTCGGGAGGAGATTGCCGACAGCTCCGGCAAGAAACTGCTGATCAAGCGATAGGCTTTGCGTCCGAGGCGAAGATCGAGACTGGCCGGTTGGATCTGCCGGTCCTCAATTGCCGGAGCGGCACTGATGGCGCCCCCGGCGATCAACCGTCTGATGTCCTGATAGGGGAAAATTCCGGATCGGGGTGAATGAGTCGTCACAGCTCGTCTGCATCGCCTCCGCAGCTGTTTCCCCACATGGCGTACCCGTCTCGATCCGGGTAGCTGTCCCCGCAAGCCGCAAAAGCTTCTTCCGCTTTATCGACAGGGGAACCCACACCGACCATCGGGAGTTCCCGTCGGCCATCTGTCTTTGGTTGGGGGTAGTGGAAGGTTTTGTTCTCGTAGTTGCGGAGCACGGCGCCATCCTCATCCAGATGGACGAGGTAATTATCGGGAAGCAAGGGGATCTTGCCGCCTCCGCCCGGCGCATCAATCACAAAATGAGGGACGGCCATGCCGCTGGTATGACCCTGGAGCGCTTTGATGATCCTCAGGCCTGTTTCGACCGTCGTTCTGAAGTGGTTTGTCCCTTTGGTCAGGTCGGCTTGATAGAGATAGTAAGGCTTCACTCGCGCAAGGAGGAGCTGATGGACGAGACGTTTCATGATTTCAGGATCGTCATTCACCCCTTTGAGCAAGACGGTTTGAGCGCCGAGTGGAACGCCGGCATCAGCCAGGCGGCCGCAGGCGGCTTTCACCTCCGGCGTCAGCTCATCGGGGTGGTTGAAATGCAGATTCATGTAGATGGGGTGGTACTGCTTGACGATCTCACAAAGGCGGGTGGTGATGCGTTGCGGTAAACTGCCCGGGACTCGCGAGCCGATCCGTATGAGCTCCAAGTGAGGAATCGTCCGAAGCGCTTTCAGGATTCGTTCAAGCAGATGATCCGGCAGTAATAACGGATCCCCCCCGGACAGGATGACATCTCGAACCTCCTGGTGCTCACGTAGGTACTGGATGGCGCGGTCCAGTTCACCTTTCTTCAAAAACCCCGGTTTCCCGACCAGTCGTTTTCTGGTACAGAACCGACAGTAAATCGGACATTGGTTGGTGACCATGAGCAGCACGCGATCCGGATAGCGATGCACGAGGTGGGGTACCGGGCTCATGACGTCTTCTTCGAGCGGGTCGTCGTCCGCCGCGATGTCGTCTAACTCTGCTACATCGGGGACCACCTGTTTCCAAATTGCGTCATCCTTCGACCTGATCGTCTCCAGGACGGTCGGAGTGATACGCACAGGGTAGGGACCGACAATGGCTTCGACCTCTTGTTCATCAAGACCAAACCGCTTGGCCAGGTCTTTGGGTTTTACAATGCTCTTTGCCAGAACTCGTTGCCAGTCTTCCATAGGTTGACCTTCGTCGATTACTTAAGCCGACAAGAGGGATGTTCGTCGTCCGGATGTGGTGTGTCTGGTGTAGTGCGGGCCTGGGATTGAAACTGGGTGGATGCCGGAGTGCCCGCGTTGCCTGCTCGGGCGCGCTCGTCCAGATAGGCCAGAATATCGGCGGTTTCCGTCAGGACGAGATCGCCGTCCTTGAGAACGGGTACGTAGAATTGACCGGAAACATCGTACACCTGTGTGCGCATACGCCTGCTATCCGGCACGACGACCGCGTCATAGGTCAACCCCAGGTCGGCTAGCTTACGGCGAACCACAATGCAGTCTGGGCACCAGTCGACATGATAGAGGGTCATGGCCATAGTCGTCTAAGGCTACCAGGAAAAGGAAGAAAGTGAAACGGCCAATTTGTGGTGCGGGGCCAAGCGCGCATTATGTCGGTCGTACGGCGCAGGGTGCCATGATGGCGTCCTTCATCCCGTGAAGGATCTTCTTGTCGGCCGGACAGACGGTCGCCAGAATTCCGGCGAGCTCGACCTGGCCCTCGGACACAAAATAGTACGGAGAAAGACGTGCCCGGCCCGACATGCGGACCATAGTCTGCCGGTCGTCATCCATGAAATCCATGTCAAACAATCGTCCCTTATGAAACTCCTGCAGGATGTGGGGAGTCGTTGGAAAGGCGGCGAGTGCATTACGGAGCGCCTGGCTCCACTCGGTCTGAGAAAGATCGTGCCCGATCGAGACGCCTCGGCTTCCCCAGGCGAGCTCGGAAAATCCGGACGGCTTGATGACAAAATGACGTTCTTTTTGGGTCGCTCCTTCGAGAGCCGTCCATTGTGCCACTGCATGCCCCCCTATCTGTAGGTCGGGAATCGTGGCGATGGCCGGAAGTGGAGCTGGGTCGAGCAGCCAGGTCCTGGGCATGATCGTTCTGAGGTGTTGCAAGCAGTCGGAGCCTAGTGATTGTTCCCAGAACGGTCTCAGAATCGGATGGTGGAGGAGCGCGAAGGCGGACTTCTCCTCAAGAGCCGGCTTATAGGGAGGGGTGATGGAGACCCGATCCTTTTTCCCGGCGTATTGGATGAGCTCGGCCTTAGGAATATTCAAGAGGTCGAACAGCTCGTAAAACCGATAGACAACAGCAATAGGAGACTCCTTGCCGTCGATGCGCAACTGAAGGCCTTCTTCCGTGAACATCACCTCACGAGGCTCGATGCACCAGGTCGGAACTCCGTCGTGTCGGAGCTGAGCTGCCAACCAAGACATCTCCGGACGATAGTCCTTGGACTCTTCTGAAACGAGGATCGCGATGCAGCCTTCGCGCTGTTGTCGAATAGTCTGCAGCATGCGACCGAACCCACGAACCATCCCGTCTCGTCCTCCGACGAGACTTGCGTGGTGAGGGTCAAGGTTGGCGTAAATCTGAGTGAGGCAGGCTGTGAGTCCAATCCCACCGGGAACAGAGTCCAGCTCGGTGATCACCATGCCGTCTTCCGTGGGGATCACGTCCGGGCGAATGACGGCGGGCAGCTGGTCCCGAAACCGTTTCATCCGGCTGTACTGCACCAGTGTCTCAGGTTTTCCTTGATCGAGATAGGCGGCCACCCAGGTCGGCTGTCTCCCTTTGACGCTTTCACTATAGAGCTGGTTCAGTGCGCGATAGAATGAAAGAAGTTGGGGGCCTAATGCCCTGAAGAAGTGCAACTGATCGGTCGACAAATAAAAGGGGCAGGGGCTCACCCGCCACGTCGTGGTTGCCTGTGGTACGGAGGTCTTGGTCGAACCGGCCTCAGCGGACGGAGTTCCAAAGAGGTTGGCCTGCGACAGATGTGTTTGAATGGCGACACAGCGATCACGTGCGGCTTCTGTTGCGATCTCAGTGCATGGGGATGCCGTCGGTGCCACGTGAAGGTGTCCTCTGGTTGCCATTCAGATCAGGCAGGGCAGGTGATCTCTGCCGATGAATCGGGCCAGATGCTAACATGCACAACGCAGGTCGACAAGTGGCCGACTTCTGCCGTGCCTGTGGATGTGATGAAAGAGAGACAGTGTACTGATCGGATGTGAACGTTCTTGCCACCATGTGATGCCCATCGTATGATGTGCCTTCAGTGGATCTTTATGCGGCGGATTCCGAACTAATGGCGAGAGCTCTCCCCCAATTCGTGCCTAGCTCGACCTGTTTCAGCTGCGACGTCTGTTGCCGCTTTCCTGAAGCCGACAGTTTTCTTCGGCCCTACTTTACACAACAAGAAATCACTGACGCCATCGCGCTGGGCGTTCCGCAGTCATACTTCCCGGACAAGTCCGGTTCGCAAATCGATCTTGTCGAACACGTCGGTGGCGAAGGATATCTCTGCCCCGCGTTCGATGCGCAATCAGGTCGGTGCGGCATCTATGAGCGACGGCCATTGGATTGCCAGTTGTATCCATTGGCACTGATGTGGGACCAATCCGGCCAGGACGTGCTTCTTGGTTGGGACACGAAATGCCCGTTCATGCGAGAAGCGCCTTCTTCTTCGATTCGGACCTATGCCGAAGAGGTTAAGAAGTTGTTAGGGAGCGACGCGATCATCGAACAACTTGTTGCTCATCCTCGGGTGATCGGGCGTTTCCAGGACGATGTGATCGTTCTCGGCAAGCTGTCGCATCTGACGACTCGGTTGACCCAGCAGCGAACTGACCCTCGACTCCGTCCACTCATGGCATCAGACGCGCCGACGTTTGCCGCGGCATTACAATGTGCGCACGTGCTTGGCGCGGACACCCCCGCGGCTTTTGCCTTCCCCTACCATTATATGTGGACCTCGGTCCTCTCCTATTGGTGGATGGAATTGAACGACACGTGGTTCCTTTTCGCCAAGTCCCCGGATGGGTGGTTCATGCCTCTTCCACCGTTGGGTCCGAGTTCGTTGGATCGAGCGGTAGAGCAGGCGTTTAGGCTGATGCAGCAGTGGAACGGTTCCTCACCGGTGAGCCGCATCGAACACGTGATGGATGTCCAAAAGTCGAGCATGAGCGTTGAGGGGATCCGATTCCAACCGAAAGACGGGGACTACTTGTATTCCGCTGCGGCCTTGGCATCCTTGGTCGGTGATCCGTACAAGTCTCACAGGGCGCTGTGTAATCGTGCGGCAAGGGAGCATGCAATCGCGAGCGAGCCCTATCGCGCATCGGATCAGGAAGGCTGTCTGCGGCTTTATCGACGATGGGCGGCGCAGAAGTGTCACGATAATCAGGATCACGTGGGAAAATTGCTGCTGGAGGATGCAGAACAGGCCCATCAGTTCGTGTTTCAGAAGCATGATCGCATGGCGGTGTTCGGCAGAGTTGTCAGCGTGAATAGTGAGATTGTCGCCTATACCTTCGGGTATTGGCTGACTCCTCAGACCTGGTGTGTGCTCCTGGAGGTTGCGGATCGTTCCGTTCCGGGTCTTGCTCAGTGGGTCTTTCGCGACACCTGTCGCACGGCGCTGGCGCAAGGGGCGGTTTCGATCAATGCCATGGATGATGCCGGACTTCCAGGATTGCGTGCGGCGAAGTTGGCCTACCACCCGACTACGGTCTTGACGACCTGGATTGCGACAAGGACGACCATATGACGCATTCAGAAGAGCGAACAGCCTCCACCGCTCGGCGGTATGAGTGGATGACCTTCGTAATGGTCCTCTTGACGTTGGCGACACTTGGGGTGGGAACATTCATGCTTGCCCGTGTGGAACGGAGCATCGTTGCCGCCGTCTGGCTCCCTCTCTTGGTGCTGCTGCTTTGGTCGACCAGTCGATTGCGGGCAGAATATCGGCAAGCTCAGCAGGAAAGCGCGTGGGCGCGTGCCGCTGAAGCGGCGTTATTGCAGAGTCAGGAACGGAATCGGGCGATCGTCGACACCGCTCTTGATGGCGTGATCACGATCGATGCCGCCGGCATCGTGACGGAGTGGAATAGGCAGGCTACCGCCATCTTCGGATGGGCGAGAGAGGAGGCGATGGGGAGACTGCTTTCAGAGACCATTATCCCGGAACGTGACCGAGAGGCCCATGCGAGCGGAATTCGAGAGTATCTGAAGGCCGGAGTCGGTCCTGTGCTGAATCGGCGGATTGAGATCGCGGCACGGCATCGTGATGGTCATGAATTTCCGGTGGAGCTTGCTGTTTCGCCCGCACGGATCGGGGAAACGTACATCTTCAGCGCGTTCGTGCGCGATATCACGGATCGTCGTCGGGCCGAGCGACGTCTGGCTTCCCAATATGCAGTGACGCGGGTTCTTTCTGAATCGATCACTCTGGAGCAAGCGGTTCCAAAAATTATTCAGGCAGTCGGTGAGAGTCTTGAGTGGGATCTCGGGGTATTCTGGAGACTGGAGAAACAATCGGGCACATTGCGTTGCCTCAACTATTGGCAGGTGGCAACAGGTACGACCGATGAATTCATCACCGAGGTACAGTCCCAGGTCTTTAAGCCAGGGGTGGGATTACCAGGCAGGATTTTGGAAAGCGGAAGTCCGGTCTGGATCAGAGATGTATCGGTGGATCCCACATTTATTCGTGCCGATCTAGCTGCCAAGACGGGGGTTCGAAGCGCCTTTGGGTTTCCGATCCGGATCGGTGGAGATATCGAGGGGGTGATCGAGTTTTTCAGTCATCAGGTCCGCGAGTCGGATCCTGAATTGATCAGCATGATCGCCGATGTTGGATTGAAGATCGGGCAATTCGGAGAGCGGACGAGAGCCGAGGAGGCCTTACGCCAGACAGAGGCGCAACTCCGGCAAGCCCAAAAAATGGAGGCGGTCGGGCGGCTTGCCGGTGGTGTGGCCCATGATTTCAATAACTTGTTGACGGTTATTCGCGGCTATAGCGAGTTGATTCTGAGTCGCTTGGCGCCTGAGGATCCTGCGCGGCGGGAGATGGATGAAGTGAAAAAGGCCGCTGATCGGGCGGCAGGATTGACCAGCCAACTCTTGGCGTTCAGCCGTCGACAATTTGTGGCGGCCAAGGTCCTGGATTTGAACGCGCTCGTCATGAATATGGACGGGATGCTGCGACGTCTGTTAGGCGAGGACGTGGTAGAACTCTCCGCGGATCTTGATCCGAAGCTCTGGGCCATCAAGGCGGATCCCGGACAGATTGAGCAGGTGATCATGAATCTGGCCGTGAATGCGCGGGATGCCATGCCGACGGGTGGGAAGCTGACGATTCAGACACGGAACGTCACCATTGGGAAGGGCACCCGGCGGCAGACGGTGATACTCGATCCTGGTGCCTATGTGTTGCTGGAGATGCGTGACACCGGTCAGGGTATGAGTGAAGAAACACAAGCCCATCTGTTTGAGCCATTTTTCACTACGAAAGAAAAGGGGAAGGGAACGGGGCTTGGGTTATCGACGGTCTACGGGATCGTCAAGCAAAGCGGCGGAACGATCGCGATCGAGAGCAAGATGGGACAGGGCACTGTCTGTAAGATCTATTTCCCAAAAGTGAACGAGGCCGTTCAAGCAGTTCCGTCCGTCGCAGGATCGATCAGCCGAGCGACCGGACGGGAGACGATCCTGGTCGTGGAGGACGATCCGTCTGTTCGTGGTCTTGTACAAGAGACCCTCCGCCTTAGTGGATATGAGGTATTGGTCGCCCGTCATGGAATCGAAGCACTCCTGACAGGCGCCAAACATTTGGGGCCGATTCATCTCCTCTTGACTGACGTGGCGATGCCGCAGATGAGTGGGCCGGAGGTGGCGGAGAAATTAACGGTGGTACGGCCTGAACTGAAAGTTTTGTATATGTCGGGATACCCAGACCATCCGGTGTTCGACCAGGGAGGGGGTAAGCGGGACACTGCCTTTCTCCATAAACCGTTTACACCGAATGTCCTTACGCAAAAAGTGCGAGACGTGCTGGATGGCAAGAAGGCCGCGTAATGGGGCTAACCAGCCAAGGCGTTACTGCATAATATTCGTCGTTCGTGAAGCGGCTTGATCCGGAACGAGATGCGCTTCACGTGGGACGCGTCACGAGATACGGGCTATGCAAACGTCTCATCGCTTGATCTTGGCACTTTGTTCCGTTTATTGTGACGGCATTGCCTGGCGGTCATCGAGTAGCTTCCGGTCGTCATCTAAACAAGAGCAGTCGAGTCATGCAACAGGTACGCGAAATCGATGTGGCACAGTATCGGATCCCGCAGGAGCCGTTTTATGCCGAGGTCTCTGGGGAGGTTGGGCTGTTCACTATCGCCGCTGAGCGAAAACTGCCGGTGATGCTCAAGGGGCCGACCGGCTGCGGGAAGACGCGGTTTGTGCAATACATGGCCTACAAGCTCGGTCGACCGCTGATCACGGTGGCTTGTCATGAAGATTTGACGGCGTCAGATTTGGTCGGTCGGTATCTTCTTAAGGGACAAGAGACGGTCTGG
>JAEURV010000238.1 GCA_016788465.1 Nitrospira sp.
CCTGTTCTGGGCCGTGAGTGCTTTGACTTTCTCTTCAAGTTCTTTCGTGCGTCCTTCGATCGCCCCTCGTTCCGCATCCCGCCCATGCTCAATACGTTGGAGTTCATCACGCACCGCCTGCGCCTCGTTGCCGAACTTCACGTTCAGTTCTTTGAGCGTACGGACCTGTTGCTCCATGGCGCTCTTCTGTTGCCGAGCCTTCTCCAACTCCATCTTCGCATTGTCAGCCTCGGTTAACGCCGCTTGGTACTTTGTGTTGGATACGCATCCCGTGACCAATACTGCTCCGACCAGCACGACCACCGTCCACTCACGTCTCATGCGATCCTCCCTCCATCAAATCCTACCACCTGTCTTTGTATTGAACCCGTACCATGCATTGTGTGTATGCCAACATCCAGGCGTTGTCAATATATTTACTGTTGTCTGAACGCGTTCTCCTCTTAGTCGCGCCACAAGGTCACTCCTCCACCTGGTGCTTGACGGATGACCGCAGCTCTGTGATGATTCCTCACGTCTTATCAAAGCCGGCCAAGGAGGGTCATACCTCTATGTCCTTCAATTCTAGGTGGTGTACGCATGAACGAATGGGGCCCGGTTCTCGCGGTGATTCTTGGAGTCGTCGAAGGACTGACCGAATTCTTACCAGTGTCGTCCACAGGTCATTTGATTCTGGTCGGCCATGCATTAGGGTTCACCGGTGATGTGGCGGCCAATGCAGAGATCTCCATCCAATTGGGTGCGATCCTCGCGGTTATCGTCTTCGAACGGGAAAAGATCGGTCGACTGCTGTCCGGTGCTTGGCGGGAGCGTCAGACGCTCTGGTCGTCTCTCGACAACTCGTCCACCACAGCGTGGGCTGGCCGTTTCAAGACCTCCATGCAGGATCATCCGAACGCATGGTTCATCCTCGGGCTCGGAATCGCCTTTCTGCCTGCCGCTGTTCTTGGCCTGCTGGCTCATGGATGGATCAAAGCCTATCTCTTTACTCCCCTAACCGTGGCATCCACGTCGATCTTGGGCGGCATCATCATCCTCCTCGTAGAAGCACGGACCCGCACCCCTTCTGCCAAAAGTCTTGAGCAGATCTCACCATGGCATGCGTTCTGGGTTGGGCTGGCACAATGTGCCTCGCTGATCCCCGGCATGTCGCGCTCTGGTTCCACGATCATCGGAGGACTGCTTGCGGGACTGGATCGAAAAGTGGCGACGGAATATTCATTTTTTCTGGCGCTCCCGACGATCATCGCCGCCACGCTGTATGAGACATGGAAGGCACGCGGAGCCTTCAACGATCAGGACTTTCTGGCACTTGGGCTCGGCATGCTGGTCTCCTTCCTCGTCGCCTGGGCCGTCATCGCCGTGTTTCTGACTTACGTCCAAAGACACACCTTGCGCGTCTTTGCCTACTATCGTATTATTCTCGGGATTGTAGTCATGTTGGTTGTCCGCTGAAAGGAGTTGTGCATGTCCTCGGATACGATTCACGTTTACGATACCTGGGTTCACGGCAAGAGCGGCCGCATCCACTTTGATGTCATGACGACGGATGAAGCCACCGCACTCAAACTTGCGAAGGAATACCTGGTCAGCATCGGGGAACCCGATGCGACGATCACGACCAAGGAATGCCAGTTCTGTCACAGCGAACCGCTGTTCATGTTTTCGGCAGAGCAGCAAAAACAGGCGAAAGAAAAGGGCGGGTTTATCGTTCGGATGCCGGCCTAATGGTGAGTGCTGCGTATTGAGGTCAACTCAGAAGTCAGCACCTAGGACTCAGCACTTTCCAGGTTACGAAGCCGACGACGTCTCCGATGCTTCAGGAGGCTCGACACGTTTTTCGAACGCAAAGTGGATGATGAGCACGATCACTCCGACAGTGATCGCTGAATCCGCGACGTTGAACGCCGGCCAGTGGTAGCTCTCGATGTAGATATCCAGGAAGTCAATCACCTCACCGAACCGCAGCCGATCGATCAAGTTCCCGATTGCTCCACCGAGTATCCCGGCAACACTGACCCGCCCCATCCAATCCGCCTCCGGCATCCGTAACAAGATGGTCCCCAGAAGACCAAGGGCAAAGATCGACGTCAGTCCGAAGAAGACCATCCGAAACGCATTGCTGCTGCCCGCTAGGAGACCAAAGGCCGCGCCAGGGTTGCGGATATAGGTCAGACTGAACAGGTTGGGAATAACGGGAATGGACTCATGCAAGCGCATCGTCTGCATGATCTGCTGTTTGGTCAGTTGATCGAGAAGAATAATGCCCCCGGTCACTGACGCCAACAACATGTTACGCAGCATCGATTGGCTCAATGAACTGCCTCCACACAGCGGTCGCAGAGGGTTGGATGGGTGGCATCTTTTCCAACAGCCTCCCGGTAATTCCAACATCGTTCGCACTTGGCCGCCTGAGATTTGGAGACGACGATCTGGAGATCCGTTCGAGCACTGTCCGTCCTCTTCAGTGACACATGCGAGACGATGAAAATCGTACTCAGGTCCCTCTCATACGCTTTCAAAAACTCATACGTCTCTGAGGCAGCATCAAGTTGCACATGGGCCTCCAGGGACGATCCAATCACTTTGTCCCTTCGGCGTTCCTCTAGCACCCCTTGTACGCGAGTTCGATAGCTCAGTAACTTCTCCCACCGGGCGGCCAGCCCATGGTCTTTCCAGATCGGCTGGGCTTCGGGGAACGAGGCCAGTTGCACACTGGCCACTCCCCTACGCCCCGCTTCCGGCAGCATCCGCCAGATCTCATCGGCAGTAAAGCTCAGGACCGGCGCCATCAGCTTGGTTATGGCGGTGAGGATGTCGAACAACACCGTCTGGGACCCTCGGCGTTCAGGCGAATCAGCTTGAAAGGTATAGAGGCGATCTTTCAGGATGTCGAGATACACAGCGCTGAGGTCTACCGAGCAGAAATTATTAAGTGCATGAAAGATCGTATGAAACTCAAAGTCCTCGTAGGCCTGACACACTTTTGTGGTCAGCTCACCAAGACGCAGCAAGGCCCATCGATCGAGCTCCGGTAATTGTTCATAGGGCACACGATGTGCCGTCGGGTCGAAGTCGTATAAATTGCTCAAGAGGAATCGGGACGTGTTGCGGATCTTCCGATAGGCCTCGATGAGATGATTCAGAATTTCCTGCGAGATGCGGAGGTCTTCGCGATAATCCTGTGCCGAGACCCAGAGACGCAGAATTTCGGCGCCGGACTGCTTGATGACGTCCTGTGGCGCCACCACATTCCCTGCCGACTTGGACATCTTCTTCCCTTGCCCGTCCACGACAAAACCATGGGTCAACACCGCTTTGTAGGGTGCACGATGATCCGTAGTCACCCCGGCCAGTAATGCACTATGAAACCACCCACGATGCTGGTCTGACCCTTCAAGGTACAGATCGGTCGGCCACCACTGTCTTGGCTTCGCCACAGCCGCGTAACTCACCCCAGACTCGAACCACACATCGAGAATATCTCGCTCCTTCTCGAACGTCGCCCCTCCGCATTTTGGACAGACGATCCCAGCGGGCAAGAGTTCCGAGGCGGACCGTTCAAACCAGACATCCGCCCCTTTCGATTCCATCAACGTCGCAATGTGTTCAATTACAACTGGGTCAGCCACCACATGCCGACAACCTTCGCAGGTAAACCCCGGAATCGGCACACCCCACACACGCTGGCGCGAGAGACACCAATCCGGCCGGTTCTCGATCATGCCGAAAATTCGATCACGGCCATAGCCTGGTATCCACCGAACCCGTTCGATCTCTGCCAGAGCCGACTGACGCAAGTCATTGATCTCCATCGACACAAACCACTGCTCAGTGGCACGGAAGATCACCGGACTTTTACAACGCCAGCAATGGGGATACGAATGGTTCAATGAGCCATGGCCGATCAGGCGCCCGTTTGCCTGAAGATGGTCCACAATCTTTGGATTGGCTTTGAAGACATGTTGCCCGGAGAATTCCTTCACAATGTCGGTAAACCGCCCTCCACTGTCCACCGGCGCCACAATTTCGAGCTTCTCGCCCGGCGACGCCTTGGCATTATGATCAAGTACGAGAATGTAGTCTTCCATTCCGTGGCCGGGCGCGATATGTACGCAGCCGGTGCCTTGATCGAGCGTGACGAAATCCCCAAGCAGGATCGGCGACAAGCCGGTAGAAAGGGGGCGCTGGGTCTCTAACCCCTCAAAACCTGCCCCACCTTTTTCCGTTCCCACGACATGATAGTCCTTGAATCCGCAAGCCTTCGCGACCGCCTCCAACAGTTTCTCCGCGACGATCAGCAGCTCATCGCCGACCTGCACAAAGGCATAGTCGAAATCGCGATGGAGACAAACGGCTTGATTGGCCGGCAATGTCCACGGGGTCGTCGTCCAGATGACCACGGAAACCAGTTTGACGCCGTCAGGAAAGGCAACCGCGGGAAAGGTCTTTGACAAAACCTCTGGCGAAGTTACGACGGGAAATTTCACATAGACCGATGGCGACACATGGTCGTCATACTCAACTTCTGCTTCCGCCAGCGCGGTTTGATCTTGCGTGCACCAGAGAACGGGTTTGAGCCCTTTGTACACGCCTCCCTGCTCGACGAATTTCCCGAACTCACGGATAATCGTCGCTTCATAACTCGGCGTCATCGTCAAATAGGGATGGTCCCACTCTCCCAGCACACCGAGCCGCTTGAATTCCTCCCGCTGAAGATCGACATACTTCTGAGCATAGGCGCGACAGAGCTTTCGAATGTCGGAGACACTTAGATCCTTTTTCTTCTCCCCAAGCTCCTTCATGACTTGATGCTCAATCGGAAGGCCATGGCAGTCCCACCCCGGCACATAGGGTGCCTGAAACCCCGCCATCGTTTTCGACTTGACAATGATGTCCTTCAACACCTTGTTCAAGGCATGTCCGATATGGATACGGCCGTTGGCATAGGGAGGACCATCATGCAAAACATACCGAGGTCGTCCCTTCCCCATCGCTTGAATCTGGTCGTAGAGCTTCTGCTGTTCCCACCAGGCCAGCATTTCCGGCTCCCGCTGCGGCAAATTGGCCTTCATCGGGAAGTCGGTTTTCGGAAGATTGAGCGTTGCTTTGTAATCCATTGGCTTCAAGCGATTCCCCAATCGAATGGAATTGACGGGTGAATATACCGGAATGCAGCGCGAGGTACTAGTCTTCTTGCGGGATTGTCAAAAACGTCTTCCGGCAAGACCACAGCGAGCGAGAATGTGAGGCGTAAACCTTTTTTACCCGCCCACCCATCGCCTGTATGAACAGGCGTTTACCCAGGCGGTACGTTGAGCTTGCGAGCGTACGCGGAGGCGTTTTTCACAATCCCGCTAGCTGATGGCCATCATGCGGTCAAGCGCGACCTTCGCCCAATGCTTGTCGTCATCGGGAACCACAATTCGGTTGACGACATGCCCTTCAGCCAGGTTTTCCATCGCCCAGCAAAGATGGGCGGCATCGATCCGGAACATGGTCGCGCACTGACAGACCGTGGAGGAGAGAAAAAACACCTTCTTGTCAGTCAATTCATGCTTCAGGCGATTGACGAGGTTCAATTCGGTGCCGACCGCCCAGGTCGTCCCTGCCGGTGCTGCCGTGACCGTACGAATGATGAACTCGGTCGATCCAATCAGATCCGCCTTGTTCACGACATCCTCATGACACTCCGGATGGACGATGACTGTCCCATCCGGATACTGCTTTCGGAAATGATCCACGTGCACCGGCTGGAACATTTGATGGACGCTGCAGTGCCCCTTCCACAGAATGAGCTTGGCTCGCTTGATCGCGTCTTTGGAATTCCCACCGTTTGGTTGGTAAGGATCCCAGACAATCATCTGCTCACGGGGAATCCCCATCTTATTCGCCGTATTGCGGCCCAAATGCTCATCGGGAAAGAAAAGGATCTTTTCTCGCTTGGCCCAACACCACTCGATCACCGCTTTGGCATTGGATGATGTGCAGGTAATACCCCCATGCTCGCCGCAAAATGCCTTGAGGACTGCCGCTGAATTCACATACACCGCCGGCATCACGGTCTCATCAGCGGGAACCACACGGTTCAGCGCTTCCCAACATTGATCCACTTGCTCGATCGCAGCCATATCAGCCATGGAACAACCTGCAGCCATATCGGGCAGGATCACCGTCTGCTGGGAACGGCTGAGGATATCCGCTGTCTCGGCCATAAAGTGCACACCGCAAAACACAATGTAAGGCCGTTCGGAACGTTCGGCGGCGAGCTTGGCCAGCAAGAGCGAATCTCCACGAAAGTCAGCATGTTGAATGACTTCATCACGCTGGTAGTTATGGCCGAGGATCATCACGCGCTCGCCAAGCACCTGCTTCGCGAATACTGTCCGGCGAAACAACTCCTCTGCCGGCAATGCCTGATACTCAGTAATGGGTCTTGGTAGCGTCGCTATTGCAGTCACAATACGTCCTCCCATGTCAGGAGGTTGATTCTACGATAGCCCCCTCCCACAATCAACGAATCCCACCTTGTGGAGAAGTCCCATCTCCTCGCCCCAAAAGGAGAAACTCCGGCATGGGTCTAATAGCCGATTGACTTCGGTGATATGGAGGACTACGATCACACATTCATAGCTAGGGGAGCCCTGAGGCTGAGAGTCCGTGCACTCGGACGACCCTCACAACCTGACCTGGGTAATACCAGCGTAGGGAAGCCGACAGCCGTGGTCGTTGTGAGCACTCAGCCGTACCTCCCCTACGGAGTACGGCTTTTTTATTGAGGTGCCCCCTCAACGCTCCTCATCTCAGAAAGGATGCGACCATGAGCGAATATACCGGCAACGGACAGAAGCCCACAACATTGACAACCGCGCCGTTCCCAGCCTCACGCAAGGTCTATGTGGCAGGTACCCATCCCGGCGTGCATGTGCCTATGCGAGAAATCAGCCTGAGCCCGACCAAATCCATGAATGGCGGTACGCCGACACCGAACCAACCAGTCACCGTCTACGATACGTCAGGTCCCTATACCGACCCGTCTGTGACGATCGACGTCCGAGCAGGACTCGCGCCGCTCCGCCGCTCCTGGATCATGGGCCGTCAGGATGTGGAAGAACTCGCCGACATCTCGTCCCACTACGGCCGCCAACGCGCCGCCGACTCCAAACTGGACGGCCTTCGGTTTCAACATATCCGCAAGCCGCTCCGTGCCAAGACCGGCCAGAACGTCACCCAGATCCACTACGCGCGCAAAGGGATCGTGACTCCAGAGATGGAATTTATCGCAATCCGTGAAAACCAGTCGCGTGAGGTGGCTCGTGAACGCGCTGAGCGCAACGGCAAGGGCGGCGGCGTGGCTCAGCACTCCGGTCAATCCTGGGGCGCCCGCATTCCCGACGTCATCACGCCCGAGTTCGTCCGCGACGAAGTGGCCCGTGGCCGCGCGATTATTCCCTCGAACGTGAATCATCCGGAAAGTGAGCCGATGATCATTGGCCGGAACTTCCTCGTCAAGATCAACTCGAACATTGGCAATTCCGCGGTCGCCTCGTCCATCGAAGAAGAAGTCGAGAAAATGATCTGGTCGATACGCTGGGGCGCTGATACCGTCATGGACCTCTCGACAGGGAAAAACATTCATGAAACGCGTGAATGGATCATTCGCAACGCGCCGGTTCCGATCGGCACGGTGCCGATCTATCAGGCGCTCGAGAAGGTGAACGGCAAGGCGGAAGACCTCACATGGGAGATTTTCCGCGACACACTCATCGAACAAGCTGAGCAGGGCGTCGATTACTTCACGATCCACGCCGGTGTGCGCCTCGCCTATGTGCCCATGACCGCCAAGCGGATGACCGGCATCGTCTCGCGCGGCGGCTCAATCCACGCCAAGTGGTGCCTGGCGCATCATCAAGAGAACTTTGCCTATACCCACTTCGAAGAGATCTGCGAGATCATGAAGGCCTACGACGTGTCATTCAGCCTGGGCGACGGGCTGCGGCCAGGCTCCATCGCCGATGCCAACGACGAAGGCCAATTCGCCGAGTTGGAAACGCTGGGCGAACTGACCAAGATCGCCTGGAAGCATGACGTGCAGGTCATGATCGAAGGGCCCGGCCACGTACCGATGCATATGATCCAGGTGAACATGGAAAAACAGCTCAAGGAATGCCAGGAGGCTCCCTTCTATACGCTCGGGCCTCTGACGACCGACATCGCGCCAGGCTATGACCACATTACATCCGGCATCGGTGCGGCTATGATCGGCTGGTACGGCTGCGCGATGCTCTGTTACGTGACGCCGAAAGAGCACCTTGGCCTCCCCGACCGTGAAGATGTGAAGACGGGTGTGGTCACCTACAAAATCGCCGCTCATGCCGCCGACCTGGCCAAAGGCCACCCCGGCGCACAGATCCGGGACAACGCGCTGTCGAAGGCCAGATTTGAGTTCCGCTGGGAAGATCAGTTCAATCTCTCATTGGACCCGGAGACCGCACAGCAGTTCCACGACGTAACGCTTCCCGACAATGCCGCCAAGGTCTCACACTTCTGTTCCATGTGCGGGCCGCATTTCTGTTCGATGAAGATCACACAAGACGTCCGCGATTACGCCGCACAACTCAAAGTGGACGAGCAGCAAGCCATTCAAATCGGCATGAAAGAAAAATCAGAAGAGTTCAAAAAGGCTGGAGCAGAAATCTACCGCTGACTCGGTTAAGAATTGAGTATTGGGAAACACTTCAATCATGAACAAGCCAAAGCCCGCTCCATTGCGCGAGAAAGATATTACCCGGCAGATTGCCCGGGAATACTATAAAGAGTTCGATCAACTGATCGAAAGCGATGTCATTATCGTAGGTGCTGGCCCATCCGGGCTGATTTGCGCACACGATCTGGCAGCGAAGGGATTTCGCACCCTTCTCATCGAACAAAGCCTGGCACTTGGAGGTGGATTCTGGTCCGGTGGGTATCTCATGAACAAGGCCACGATTTGTGAACCTGCGAATGAGATTCTCGAAGAGGTCGGGGTGCCCTGTAAGAAGATCACCGAGTGTGCCGGTATGTACATGGTCGACCCACCCCATGCCACCGGGGCGCTTATCGCCGCGGCGTACAAAGCCGGGGCCAAGATCATGAATCTGACGCGGGTCCTCGACCTGATTCTGCGCAACGACGGGGTACTGGAAGGCGTCGTAGTGAACAACACCACAGCGGAAATGGCCGGTCATGATATCATCCACGTCGATCCCATCGCGCTCGAAAGCAAGATTGTGGTGGATGCCACCGGCCATGATGCCATTGTGGTTGAACTCCTCCATAAGCGAAACCTGTATCAGAAAATTCCGGGAAACGGGGCCATGTGGGTTTCCCGCTCCGAAGAAGAAATCATGGATCGCACCGGAGAGGTCTATCCGAATTGCTTTGTCATCGGATTGGCCGTTGCAGCCGTCTATGGGACTCCACGAATGGGTCCGGCATTCGGCTCGATGTTGTTGTCTGGTCGATATGGAGCAGAGTTGATTGCAAAAAAACTGAAGAACGAATAGGCTTCAATCGTCAATTATCGCTAGAAGCTGACGGCTTTCAGCTCGCTCTTATGAACATCCAAGATTTTCTCATCCAAGGTGAGGGGCACGAAGAAGACAAACGTCAGGCATGGGAGCTGTTCCAGCAAGCATTTGCACGGCAGATGAAAGGCGAACTCGAAGAAGCGGTCAATCTGTACAAGCAGTCGATCGCGGCCCATCCAACCGCTGAGGCCTACACGTTTTTGGGGTGGACCTATAGTTTCATGGGACGACTCGATGACGCCATAGAGGAATGTCACAAGGCCATCGCGCAGGATCCCGACTTCGGCAACCCCTACAACGATATCGGCGCGTACCTGATTGAGAAGGGAGAATTCGACGAGGCGATTATCTGGTTTCAGAAAGCCATGCAAGCCAAGCGCTACGAGAGCCCTGCCTATCCCCACCTCAACCTTGGTCGCGTCTACGAGCGAAAGGGGAACTGGACTGAAGCCATTGATTCATATAAGGCAGCGCTCACCCTGGACCCTAACTATGCACTCGCCAAGAAGGCCCTTGGACGGTTGGTGAGTTCGTTGAATTGATGATGATCTGTCTGGTCGATCTTGTCTCTCTGGTCCGTCTAGTCGTCGGTCTCTCGGGAAGATTCCAGGAATTCAAGATCAAAACATGCGCATGAACTCAACGGGACACCAAACAGACGGGACAGACCGAATAGACAAGAAGACCATTCTTGTCGCCGTGACTGATCTCTTCTTCTACACCAAAGTTAGGGACGCGCTACGTCAACCGGACTATCAGCTTGAAAAAGCTCGGGCGCAAAGAGACATACTCGACAAGGCCCTTGCGGTAAACCCCAGTGCCATCATCTTCAACATGAACGACTTGATTATCGACCCGTTTCAAGCATTAGAACAGCTGAAATCTGATCCACGATTCAAACATATTCCGACCCTGGCCTTTGCAAACCACGAAGAAGTCGAAACCTGGAACCGTGCGAGAGCGCTCGGTGTGACGAAGGTCGTCTCCCGTAATGAATTTTCCGCTCGGACAAGAGAGCTCGTAGAAGAAGTCATGAATAACCATGATACTGCGTCGGAAAGACTGTGACTTAACGACGTCAAGACTTTCAAACTGACTATGAAATACTCACGCCTTCACCAACAACACACACAACTTGGCGCGACGTTTGAGGAGATCACCGGTTGGGAGATGCCAGTGCATTATGGAGATGTCGCGGCGGAACACCGTGCCGTCCGCCAAGCCGTAGGGATAGCCGACCTCTCCCACCGCGGCAAGCTCCGGGTCACCGGCGAAGATCGCGTGAAGTGGCTGCAAAGCGTCATCAGCAACGACATTCTTCCCCTCCAACCTGGACAAGGGCGCTATTCCAGCTTGTTGACCCACAAAGGCAAGATGCTCACGTACTTCCGTCTGTATATGCAAAGCGACGCCGTTACAGTCGAAGACGTCGGTGAGATTGGTGAAACCACGTTCCAAGTCCTCCGTAAATTCCTGCTCTATGGGACCAAGGCCAAGATGGAGAACTGCACTGAGACGTTGGGGCTCTTATTGATCAGCGGGCCCAAAGCCGCTCAGGTGGTTCAATCAGCCTTCGGGGTGGACGTCATGGACTTGAAGCCGGTCGATTTTGTCACGGCACAGATTGGCGGACATCCTGCACTGGTGTTATGCGCCGAGGAAACTGGAGAAGTGGATATTGAAATCCTCCTTCCAGCTGAGAGCCTCCAGACTGCTTGGATGAGCGCGTTGCAAGCCGGTGCTAAATTTGAGATCAGAGCCATTGGAGCCCAGGCCCGAGAAGCCTTGCGCATGGAAGCCGGTATCCCCAAAGCAGGGCCTGACCTGAACGAAGAGATCGTCCCGCCTGAAGCCAACCTCGAAGGAAAAGCGTTCAGCCTCAATAAAGGATGCTATCCAGGGCAAGAAGTTGTCGCGCGAATGGATACCTATGGCAATGTGCGTCGCAAACTCGTCGGGCTTGTCTTGCCGGATCCCGTCATTCCTCCCCATGGAGCTAAGCTCTATCGCGGTGATCGCGAGGTGGGCTGGATCAGCAGCGCCGTCCACTCGCCTCAGCTCAACAAGACCATCGCCTTTGGATTTCCGCTGAGAGACTTCAGTACCGCCGGAACAGAGCTGACCGTTGAATGTGGTGACAGCAAGCACCCGGCAACCATCCATTCTCTTCCGTTTTATAGCAGACCGTAACGGAATATCCCCTCTACCATCCTGAACACTTATGTCCATTGATCAACAGGAAGACAATATCCAACTCACCCCGTACCAAGCAGCTGGTGAGCTGGTCGGAATCACTCGCCTCGTCGACGAGTTTTACGCCAATATGGATAGCTTGCCGGAGGCCAAAGTCATCCGAAACATGCACCCGCCTGATCTCACAGAATCACGCAAGAAACTGACGTACTTTCTTTGCGGCTGGCTGGGGGGGCCGAGACTCTTTCAGCAACACTATGGGCCCATCAGCATTCCTGGAGCCCACAAACGGTTCCCGATCGGGTACGAGGAACGTGATGCCTGGCTGCTGTGTATGCAGCGAGCTCTTGCCGTCCAACCCTACAGTGCCGAATTGAAAGACTATCTCCTGGCTGCGCTCAGTATCCCAGCTGAACGAGTTCGTCAAGTGAACGCTGGAGAAATTTAACCTCCTGCCCTTCGTTCAGAGACCTGAACCAGCTCACGAATTCCTCATCGCCTCTGCTCCATGCACGTGAGGATACAGGGCTGCATCCTTTCGGATACAGTGGTACCGCGTCATGAGGTTCCTTGAAGTCTCCATGATTCTTCAAAATCAAGACGATAACAATAGAACTCCCTATGGCACTCTCCTTGCTTTTGCAATACGCCCAAGCCGGACCTACGAGAGAGGAATAGGCAGGAGAACAACTGCACGGTAGAGTTGGACCAGGTTAGGAAAGGATGAAATGAATTTCCTCTTCAACAATTCAAACGATCGTCACCTCCTGCTAGAACCGATCTCTATCGGGTATGAAGCCTGGATCGACTTGAGCCGGTTTTCTGCCACCGAAAAGTCCACGCACTATGCATCGAGAACACTCTCCAGCACCTCTCTGACGAGGTCATTCGCCGATATCCGCAGGAAGTTTCAGAAAAGCTCCGACGAAGACATCGACTAGCCTTAACCACATCCCCATCTATCTCCCCACTCCCTCACTGAAAATCTGGGGTTTACGAAACACAGTCCACGGCCACACAATTCACAGAGGGCATTCAACATCATGCGCAGCCAAGTGGTCTTCAGCGCTCGTGCTCTGGGCGCCCCAATGGCGCCCAGAGCAGAAGGATGTGCCGAAGCGGGAGGTTGCCGCTGAGACCGGCTTGAAAGATTTCCTACAAACGTCTGGCTGCTTCAAGACCTTTGCCCTTCGCCACCTGCCAAGCCTCACTCCAGCCGAGGTGGGAGCAGAAGTGGCTACAGCTCATAGCCGGTTCAACAAGATGGTCCTCATCACCCTCAAGGAACTTGGGCCCATAATCAAGCTGCGACCATCCTTCGCGCTTGCAGATGGCGGAACAGAACTCCTGCTCTAAGTTGCTGAACATATTCCACCCGCCGAGGCTGCCATCCGAGCCTTCATCGTTCACTGGCAGAATGGCGGGCCTGGAGTCATCAAAGGCGTGGAGTCCCTACCGCAAGACATGCAGGCTGCACTCGCAAAGGGTTTACAACCAAGCAAGCAACTAAAGTGACACTCTGGAGCCCTTCGTGACTTCTTATCTTGGTGCTGCAAAGCCCGAGACACCGTATTGCTAAGCGTCAAAGAAGCTTATAGGATTTCACGCACTCCCTCAGGGCTCGGCGTAGTCGGCTCAATTGTTGGACATACAAGATGGGAACTTCTCAAAGCCTTGTGACTCGGTACCATCGACTCAGTCCTTGGAACAAACTTGCTGTTTGGGCGTCCATCACAACGATCGTTGTAGGTCTTTACTCCTTCTGGCCGAGAGTATCGGGCGTGAGTCAAAAAGCAAACCTAAATCAATCTATGGGCAATACCATAATACAATCCGGACGGGACACCATCATCAATGGAAGCAGCGACCGATCGAAGAGCCTGCGCATCATATATTCGGGACGACAGGTAATCGATACCTCTGGCTCAGACATTTTCAATCAAACCTTGGATTTGGACAATACCGCGACGCTGAGACTGTCTCCACATTTTGACAACACACTTGTGGAGCTGAGTTGGCCATCTGCACCACCATTAACGATATCGCAACCAACTCCTGGTAAGACCTACAAAATGCCAGGCACAGATCAAGTAGTCGAGTTCGAAAATGGAGTAACCTATTTGGGCGCACAGCTCATGGCGTCACGTCGGAATGTCTTGTTTGACACTGCAGAACACCAAACACAGGTGTTGCGCGTTCAGGATAGAATCTTCCGTGTCAAACTTGACTCCATTCAAGACAAGCGAACCAGCAACCATCCGTTTTCATTTGAGTACACGTTTATCATTTCTGAAACCGACCCAACATACGAATACATGCGTCGGGCTATTGCTGAAGACGACTATGGCCCTGAAAAGTACCTGCGACCGTTCCGTGAATATCCTGAAGGGGGATTAGGGTTTCATCTCCCTGAAACAACGAACAATAGGGCAAACATTGTTCGCCTGCAGGCAGGCGGGAAAGCATTCTTGTTTGATCCGGCTAAGCGGCAAGTTACATTCCGAATGACTACCGCTGCCGGACGGCCAATAACACTTGAACACCCGTTAACCCCGTCGCCAAATGGGAGCGGAAGACATTTGATCGTTATGGTTTGGGATGAACAGAAAGGTGCAAAGCTTGCGATCGATGGACACATTTTCAGAGATGGACTCGATTGATCACTCCTTACTGGGCACATATGGAGCTTAGTGAAACTTGGCGGATAGCCAGATGGTGTACGAACATGGCATGTTACATGGTGGCATCAACTAATCCATATTTGACGTTCTGGGCAGTCACTTGAGTCGAGGATATTCACGGCAACAAGGAGGTTGTATGGAAACTCAAAGGCTTCGCTTGCATCTCTGTTTGCTCGCACTCACATTCCTCCTCCCAGCTGCCGTGACGTTTGCGATGTCCGGTATGGATATGCCTCATACCGGACATGAAAAAGGGACATCATCTCTATCGCAAAACATAGGCACGCCGATCAATTCATCAGAAGCCGAAATCGAGATCACCTATAGTGCCGACGGAAAAACCGCCATCTTCGCCTCTGGACGTAAGGGCAGCGTCCCCTCACCAGGTGTTCCTTACAATTTCGATATTTGGATGGCGCACAACGTGAACGGCACCTGGCAGGAACCTATTCATTTGGGCCCAAGCATTGATCCTACCGTGGGGCCGAACATCAATACGTCTGCCTGGGAGCTGGAGCCGAGCCTCTCCGAGGATGGCAATGTCATCTATTTTACAAGATATCAGCCTGGCAATCTCTCCACCGGCGATCTCTACGTGACACAGAAAATCAACGGTGTGTGGCAACCGGCGAGAAACTGGAACGACGTTCCGGAACTCCCTCACATCAATACGCCAACCGGCGAAGAGCACTGTCCGATCATTGCTTCGGACAGCCTCAT
>JAEURV010000251.1 GCA_016788465.1 Nitrospira sp.
TTTGTGGCTGATGCCCCGGTGGGACTCTGCATCCTCGATGACAATTGGCGTGCCATCAGCGCCAACAAAGCCTTGTGCGAGTTGACGGGATATGAGGAGCGTGAAATTATCGGTAGTACCTATGCGCTTTATACACACCCGGACGATCTCGCTGCCAATATTGCATTGACCGACGAGTTTTTTCGCGGCATTCGGTCGGAATACACGTACGAAAAACGATACATCCGTAAGTCCGGAGAAATTATCTGGGTCTCGGTCAAAGCCACGCGTGTCGAACTATCTGGCCATAAGGGGCCGCTCCTTCTCGCCGCCGTGCAGGATATTACCGAGCGCAAACTAGCCCTGGAGGAGCGAGAGCAGCTCAGCCGAGACCTTCACGACAACCTTTTGCAGGCTCTGTATGCGGTCGGCATGCAACTCGAAGCCAGCAAGCTCGCAATGGGGCAATCACTACGCCGGTCAAAAGCGCATATCTCTCAAGCCATCAACCAACTTAATAGCCTCATGCTCGATGTGCGTCAGTTTATTGCAGTGCTGACCCAACATACTCCCAGAGAATTTGACTTTGGACAAGCCCTACAGCAACTGACCTCTTCTGTGGCCGGAACCGAGCATACCGTTCCGGAACTGAATATTACCCCCCCTGTACTTTCCTTTATCACGCCCCCGATGGGAGAGCAGCTGCTGAATATCGCTCGCGAGGCTCTGAGCAACAGCTTGCGCCATGCGAGCGCCTCCCGGCGATGGATAGAATTAGGCCTAGTCAACAACTCGATCTGTTTGCTCATCGGTGACAACGGGATAGGCTTCTCCACAAAGAAACGACCTCGTAAGGGACATGGACTGGTGAATATGGCGGCCCGAACTCGACAAATTCTGGGGACCTTTGTGCTCGATAGCGCACCAGGACGTGGTACGACCATCAGAGTGACCATACCCTTGAAGAAGGGACCGGTCTATGAGTAGCTCACAGACGATTCGACTGGTTATCGTAGATGATCACGAGGTCGTGAGGATCGGGCTCTGTGCCGTTCTCAACCTGACGCCTGGGCTCAAAGTTATTGGGCAAGGAACGAGAATGGCAGAAGCAAAGAAGCTCTGTTTTCGCCTGAAACCCGATCTCGTCTTGCTTGATATCCGATTGCCTGATGGAAGTGGTGTGGATGCAGCTCGTGAGATCCTCGCCAGATGTCCAAACACCAGGGTGTTGTTCCTCACAAGTTTTGCCGACGATCATACGGTACTCGAAGCCATGCTTGCCGGTGCGCACGGATATCTCCTCAAAGACATCGCCTCTCAAACACTCGTTCGCGCCATTCGAACCGTCGCAGCAGGAAAGACGCTCATGGACCCTCGCTTGACCCAACGCACGTTGGACTGGTTCAAGCAGGTCCCCACCGAACCAGGACAATCCAAACGTCCCCTCCTGTCACCTCAAGAACAACGCCTCCTTCCTTTAGTAGCCAAAGGCCTTACAAACAAAGAGATCGCCAATTTTTTGCAACTCAGCGAGAAGACCGTCAAGAACTACCTCGCCAATATCTATTCCAAACTCAATATCGGCCGCCGATCGCAGATCGCCGCATTCTACGCCGGTAGCTTCAAGGGGTCTGATGCCCGGCTCCCTCCAGGGCGCCACTAGCCTGGTACTCACGCGACTGTGACATGAGCGCCGCATGGAGCACTTCGGTGACCCTGCCGCCGATAACCGAAGCTTTCCGGAACCTGCCTCCAGATTTTTGCACGAGTCCCCATAGTAAAGAACTCTGCTCCTTGTTCCGATAAGAAAAGAGTCGCTCTCAGCCGAAGCACAGGCTTGTAGCACAGGCAGGGTACCATCGTCTCACATCACCACACGGCTGGATCAATCATGCCCACACAGTCCTCTTCGTCAAGTGCGATGCTCCTTATCGAGCCGGATTCGAACCTTGCCCTGGCATTCCGAGAGCTGATCGCCTGTGCCTATCATGCGTCGGTCACGTTTGATGTCGTGTCCTCTCTCTCCGAAGGCCTCACCTATCTCCGAACCCATCGCGCTCCGTTGATTTTCATAAACCTCGCTCTACCGGACAGTAGCGGACCAGAAGCGGTGGAGAAGGTGCGTCAGACCGCCAGTTCCAGTGCGGTCATTGGGTTTCACAGGCACGTGGATGCCACATTGCTGTCTAACGCTATCCGTGCCGGAGCTCATGAAGTGTTACCCGTCACTCCACCCTCAGCTGAGACACTCCGCCTGTCTATCACGAGCGCCTTGATCAGAGCCACCCGCTCTTTGACGTCCACCGAACCAGCGTCCCCGGCTCTCGCTGATCTCACTTCGAGCGTGCCCCTCGCAAAAATGGCACACGACTTAAACAACTGCCTGACTTCCATCAAGGGATATACCGACATTCTCCTTGCACGATTGGCACCGGGGGATCCCTCACAGTACTGCGCTGAACAGATCAAACTGGCATGCGGACGAGCCGAGAATGTGATCAAGCAGTTACCGAAGACGACCGGTACGTCATCCGCTCCTCATGCTTCAACGCCACTCACCAACGCTCCAGCCGCTTGACCGCCCAGCGATCTCACGAATTGACAGGCGCTCTTCCTCTGACTAGGATACGGGCCACCATCGATAGATCCCATCAAACATGTTCGTATTTCTTCTGGAAGGAGCTTGTGATGTCCCACTCTGGTTTACCCGATGCCCGGGAAACCCACCGTTTATCTAAACCCACCCACTCTGCCAGTAATCCGGTTGAGGCCATGTTCGAGTCAGTTGTCTTTGCCAGCCGATGGATTCAAGCACCCCTCTATGCCGGCTTGATCGTGGCAGAACTACTCTACGCCTACAAGTTTCTCGTCGAACTCTGGGAAATGGTCACTCATATCAACAAGATGGATGAAACGGTCTTCATGCTTGGCGTGTTGGGTTTGATTGATGTCACCATGGTGGCTAATCTGCTGACCATGGTCGTGATCGGAGGATACGCCACGTTTGTAAGCAAGCTGGATCTTGAACACCATCCGGATCGCCCTGATTGGCTGACGCACGTCGACCCCGGTACCATCAAGATCAAATTGGCGGCATCTTTGATCGGTATATCCAGCATCCATTTGCTAAAGGGGTTCGTGGATGTTGCCAATGAAAACCCTGAACACTTGAAATGGAAGATCTTTATCCACATGACGTTCATCGCGTCCGCGATCTTGCTCGCCTTGACGGACAAAATCATGCAAAAGGACAAGAAACATTGAACCCTGGATTCCCGCAACGGTCGGTGTGTGAACGCCCGTTGACTTGATACCCGTTTATAGACCGTGGAATAACTCGATTGGAGGACGTTGGTACGCTTCAACCGCAACACCCTCAGAAAATCACGTCCTCAATCGGTCTGCTGAGGTCCGATGAGCCGGACAAACGCCTCCCAGACGCTCGCAGTAGCATTGGGGATGCACTGCTAGGACACCGTGTCTCCTGTCGCGGCCTTGATGGCATCGACAGTGAGGGGCTTTTCGAGATGCCCATTGACGACGAAGGGAAGATCGAGTGGAATCTCGCTACAAACTCTATCGTGAGCCAGACTGAGAATGCGCAGATGAGAAAACCGTTCTTTCAGTCGCTGTACCTCAACACGTTCTGCTTCCGAGGTCAACAGACTAAGCTCTGCCACTAATAAACAGGGCGAGAACTCAGAGCCAATCGTGCCAAGATCCGCCACGTTCAGAACGGTATGGACCTGGTAACCAAGCTTTTCTAACGTCCTTCTGAGTATTGCCTGACTGACCGCCTCCTTCACATACATGAGTGCATGTCTCTGCTCCACGACCGAAGGAGAGTTCGAACGTGCCAGGACAAACGGGAGGTCGAGCCAGAACCGGCTTCCTCTCCCCAGTTCACTTTCAAACTCGATTGTCCCACCCATCAATTCCACAAGCTGCTTTGCGAGCGCCAATCCGAGTCCCACGCCTCCGTACTTCCGTCGGTGAGATCCGTCTGCCTGAACGAATGGCTGGAACAATCGATCCGCATCGCCTTGATCCATTCCAATTCCTGTATCCGTGACAATAAATCGTATCCACCTCGCACCAAGTGGTAGCTGAGCCTCTGAGTCCCCCGCTGCCTTTGGAGAGAGAGCTACATGCAGGGAGATCTCGCCCTGCTCAGTGAACTTAACGGCATTATTAAGTAGCACGGAAAGCAGCCTGCCAAGGCGAACCCGATCGCCCCAGAGTTTTGAAGGAACGGTTGGATCGATGTCGTGCCGAATCAGAATCCCTTTTTCTTCTGCTCGCGCCAACAACGGCCCGAGATGGTCTTGCACCACGGTGTGGATTGCAAACTGTTCCCGACTCAGTGTGACGCGACCCGATTCCAGCTTAGAGAAATCCAAGATATCATTGAGGATATCCAGCAAAGCTTTTGCAGATGTCTTGATCGTTTCCGCACAGTCGCGCTGTTCCGGCGTCAGATCGGTGTCGAGTAACAAGTCATCCATCCCGATGATGCCATTCATCGGTGTCCTGATCTCATGGCTAATGGTTGCCAGGAACTCCGATTTCAAGCGTGCCCCCTCCAATGCGGCGTCGCGAGCCTGGACCAGTTTCTCTTGGCTGTCACGCAAGTCGCGCAGGGCTTGGCCGGCCCGCAGCATGTATCGAGCTCGATGGCTCAGCAGAAGCCCATTGATCGGCTTGACGATGAAATCCGTCGCTCCGGCATCATACGCCTGCGTGATCGACTGATAGTCCTCCAGCCCGGTCATCATAAGCACCGGCGTATGTGCCCCTTGGGGCAACCGCCGAACCTCGGCACAAACGGCGAATCCATCCATCTCCGGCATCATAATATCCAGGAGCACCAGATCAGGATCATGGCGGACGAATGCCTCCATTCCCAGACGTCCGTTTTCCGCCTCTTCTACCGACCACCCGGACCGTTCAAGTGCCTCGCGCGCGAGCATTCGGGCAATCGTGTCATCATCGATGATCAGAACTGTCGGGCGACATTCGATACTCATGCGGCAATTTGTCCTTTTGTTACTTCCCCTCGCAGGGCAACACAGGCGCCCGCATAATGCTGCTCCAGCCGAGCGACCACTTCTTCGACATGCGTCAGATCCTGCCTCTCCCCCATCTGCTCCAATTCTCGACAATCAGCGGCCACTGCTAAGGCCCCAAGCTGAGCGCTGCTGGACTTGAGTCGATGTGCGGCAGCGCGCAGTTCCATAGCATTCTGTGACCGGGCTGCTGAGCGTATGCGGTCGACAATATCCGGCGACGTTTCAAGATATGATGTCACGACACGTACGACGAGATCGGGCTGTCCTGGACGTTGGAGAATGCGAATCGCCGCCAGCGCAGCTGGATCGATGACCGCTTCAGCAGGTTGCCCGATCTGATCCGATACGGAGCGACGATTCTCTTGCGGTTCACCCACCGCCTCTCGCGTAACAGAACCGGAGGAATGCGCACATTCACCGGACTCACGTCTCGCCCAGTGCGGCACCCACTGAGAAAGAACCTGCTCAAGTCCAGCAAGCGTAAAAGGCTTGGTGAGGTAGTCATCCATCCCAACAAGGAGACACTGTTCACGGTCCCCTTGCATCGCATGGGCCGTCAACGCCACAATCGGAAGTCGTTGTCTGGAAGCACTCCCAGTACCTCCGCCTGGGCCAGCCTGTTCGGCTTCGCGTGCCCGAATCAGTTTCGTCGCCGTCATCCCATCCATCTCCGGCATCTGACAATCCATAAAGACGAGTGCATAGTCCATCTTGGCGGTGGCATCAATGGCTTCCCGCCCATTCTCTGCCGTATCGATCCGACAATTGAGTGTTTCGAGCATGCCGCAAGCCACTTCGCGATTCACCGGATTATCCTCGACCAGCAGAATACGCACCTCCGACGCGTCAGTCGGAACCTGATCGTTGACCGTTCCACCATGCTCGACTGACGCAACGGGCAATGCTGCCGACTTCTGAGCCTGCATATCAGAGGGCCTGCAATAGACCGTGAATCGGAAACAGGTCCCTTCTCCTAGACGACTTTGCAAATCAATCGTTCCACCCATCAGAGTCACCAGTTGCTTGACAATCGCAAGCCCTAGCCCAGTTCCTCCATATTTTCTGGTTGTGGACCCATCAGCTTGAGAGAACGCGTCAAAAATATTCACCTGGGCATCACGTGAGATCCCAATTCCTGTATCCGTCACAGTGACGGATAATCCAAACCGCCCTTCGCTGATTCCATCCGGTGCGACACTGACGGTAATGGTTCCCTTCTCCGTAAACTTGACCGCATTGCTGACCAAATTAACGATGATTTGCCTCAGCCTGGTCGGATCACCGATTAGGAAAGCCGGCACATGCGGGGCGATGTGACATGACAATCTCAGTCCTTTCTGTTCTGCAGTGGGAGATGAGACTGCAACGGCTTCCTCAATCGTCCATTGAACCTCAAAAGGGATGGACTCCAATAGCAGCTTCCCTGCTTCGATTTTTGAGAAATCCAGAATATCATTGATGATGGAGAGGAGTACCGATCCGGATCGATGGATTGACTGAGTCAAATGACGCTCCTTGTCGTTGAGCGGATGGCGTAGTAACAATTCCGTCAGGCCCAGCACACCGTTCATCGGCGTCCTGATCTCATGGCTCATGTTGGCAAGGAATTGGCTTTTTGCTTGATTCGCTGTTTCCGCTGCCTCCTTGGCCTGACGGAGTGCCTCTTCCACCGACTTGCGATCAGTCACATCGATATTGATACCGACCATTCTGGCCGATAGTTCGCCCACATCTTTGATTGATGTCCCACGGGTAAGAATCCACCGGTAGGAACCATCCTTATGACGAAGACGATACTCCAGCTCAAACTGAGGAGCCTGTTCAACCAAATGGCCCTCTATGACCCTCCAAATGTGATCCCGCTCCTCGGGGTGTAGCCGTCTTTTCCACTCCTCGAATGAATCCACCAACTCATGATTCTCATAGCCGAGTTGCCGCTTCCACTCCGGTGAGAAGTAGACATCGTTTGTCGCCAAATTCCAGTCCCAAATGCCAATATTCGTGCTCTGAACCGTTGTGGTTAAACGTCCTTCACTCGTGCGTAAGGCATGCTCAACCTTTTTCCTGTCAGCCGCCTCCAGGGCCAACGTCAACGTGTTGGCCACCGACACAGCAAAGTGTTGCTCTTCCAACGTCCAGTGCCGCCTGGGACCGATATGCTCATGACAGATCACTCCCACCATCCGCCCGCCGGAGCGAATCGGCACATCGAGCATGGAGGTAATCCCCTGGGGAGCTAAATAGCCCTCCGTAAACTCCGCTGTCCTTAGATCATGTTGCGCATCATCTGCCACCACGAGTTGTTCCACCTCCAACTCTCGAAAATATCTTGGATAGGTCGATGCGGCCAGCACAAGGCCCTGCGAATACTCCTGAGTCGTGAATTGATAGAGTTTGGCGCATTGGATGGCCGAATGATTCTCTGTAAAAAACCAAATACTGACCCGTTCGACACAGAGGAACACCGCTGACACTCGCGTGATCGTTTGAAACGCCTGCTCGAGGTTCCCATTATAGATTTCAGGACTTTCGGCCAATTCAGCCATTCCGGTCTGGATTCGACGAAGGAGATCCTCCGTTTCCTGACGTTCCCGCTCATGCTCCTTCTGTTGACTGTTATCTCGAAACACAAGAACCGCCCCGACCACATCAGGACCCACCAACATGGGCGTCACGACCAACGTAATCGGAAGAAGCTGACCTTCTGCAGTGACGAGCAACCCATCGTCTGTCGTGTAGGGCTCGCCCGAAGCCAGCGGCGGTATCGTCGTATCGGTGATCAGACAGTGTGCTCGATATTCTTCCGGTCCCGGAGCAATCATCTGGTACACGGGACGACCGACCAAATCCTGAGCCGACGTCCGGAACAACTGCTCTGCCTGCTGGTTGACTATCTGAATGTTCCACTTGGCATCGACCACACAGAGCCCGTTCCCGAGCGCCTGTAAAATGGCGACGAGCTTATTGCGTTCTTGCTCCAATTGGGTGTCGCTCGTCTGCTTCAGTTGTGCATAGAGCTCCTGCATCTCCTTGGAGGAGAGAGCCAGGGAGCGTTCCAACAGCGCATGACTTTGATCGGCCTCAAGATAACTTTGATCAATTCTCTTCAAAAGTTGACACCACACTGCCTCGGACGGTGGGCAGGTGCTATCAAGCCCCAAGCGTTTCAATTGTCGCGCCAGCAAGGGATGCATACGAGGTCAGGCGGCCTCCCTGAACGTCGTCAACGTCATCGTTTGATTGTGAAGATCACAGCTTCCCGTGGCATAGGGAGAAATCTCACCATAGGAATAGAAACCGATCTGTTGCGTCCCTTTCGGCAGCACATCAAGCGTCGCCTCGATCTCCTCCTCCGTCCTACCACCCAACACAAGTCGACGGCCCACACAACTGATCGCAACCGCAAGCACAGACGAATCAGCATCATCCGACGGGTGCGTCAGTGCGGCGGCTTCTGATGCGCCTTGAACCAATCGATCAAAATTCGCTTTCATCAACTGCGCCAGAACCCCTTCCTGTATGTCTCCGGCAAAGGTCAGAGACTGATCCTGTTCATTCACAGCCAAAATGGTTCGGACGAGACTCTTTGAATCCGATTCGTTGGACCGGAGCGCAAGGGGGAACAAGAGACCGGTCGCCGGCAACCCAGCAGCTCGCTCACCCAGATATTCCTTGTACAGTTGGAGAGCGGGACGGCCATCAAGCTCCAAGAGCACGTTTCCCTTCGACTTGGTGACACGACGCTCCGGTCCGAACCGATCCCATCCCCCCTTCGATCCGTGCCCAATCCGAATGTGGTCACCATAGAACCCAACCGCCGTCACAAAGCCCGTTCGCGGTCTGCGATCATGGAGGACCCAGGTCTGCCGAAACCGATCGCCATCGCCCGCCAGCCCTCCCGTCACGACGACTGATGATGTAACTTCTGTATTGAGCCCCTTAACCAGTTCACTCCCATTGACCTTGAGCCCATCCGATAGGACAAAAATCCCTTTCAACTGGGGACCGTTCAGCTGTCGAGCAATATCCCGCCCGGCATCAAATGAATCATCCGCCGACTGCACAGGGGCACTGGCCATCCGGATATCCGTATGCTCAAATCGCACGACTGCCACGCTGATACCTCCGTCAAAAATCTGCGTACCCAGAATTTCACCGGCCGTTGAACAACCTATAGCGAGAGCATCAGGATAGTCGCGGAGCAACTCCCCAATAGGACCATCTGTGCCGAGCAAACTTGACGATCCAAACAGCAGCACAAGTGTTCGAGATGAGTCGATCTTTGGTCGCTGGCTGACTGACCAGTGCTTCTGCTGATCAAACCCAAGCATATGGACTTCCATCAAAGGACCCCCTTTGTGTCTTTCGCTATGCGGCAATGTGACCTACGCCAGAATCGCGGCTCATCGCCGAGGCGCCTGCTCCTTGTTCAGTAAACTGCACCGTAAACCAAAACCTCGACCCGGCACCCGGTTCCGACTCCACCCCAATTGACCCATGCATCATCTCAACCAGTCGTTTGGAGATGACCAGTCCTTGGTGCAGGACGATGCCCGCCATCATCACAAGGATATGGGACTCGACATATCCGCCTGACGGATGGACCAGCAGCATCGAGGCGAATATCAATCCACACATCGCCAACGCAGCACGTAACCGCGCATCGTGTGAAAGAGCTTGGGAAAGAATGACACAGGCCAACACCAGTCCCTCGCCAACCATCCCAAGCCACACGTACAGGCCGGTCATGATGCCGAACGAACAACCGGACTCCCACAGCATAAGCCCCGAGGAGCCGGACAATACCCCTAAGGTGCGGCATCCACGCCGCTTCCTCCAGTGAGTCACCCCGTGACAACGCTTTCAAAAGC
>JAEURV010000275.1 GCA_016788465.1 Nitrospira sp.
CGCCTCGGTCTGTCGCGGTGGCTGCCGCATCAGGTCCGGCGCTTTCGGATCGACCGCCAGCGCAAGAGCAGGAAAACCGTCCGTCACCAGGTTCATCCAGAGAATATGAATCGGCAGGAGAGGAAGCGGCAAACCGAACAGAGTCGCAAACAGCATGACGAGCACCTCGCTCACGTTGCACGACAGGAGGAAATGCACCGTCTTCCTGATGTTGTCGAAGATGCCGCGCCCCTCCTCGACCGCAGCGGCAATCGAGGCAAAGTTGTCGTCCGTCACCACCATGTCCGACGCCTCCTTGGTCACGTCGGTGCCGGCAAGACCCATCGCTACACCGATATCGGCAGCCTTGATCGCCGGCGCATCGTTGACCCCATCACCGGTCATAGCGACGATCGCCCCATTCCGTTTCCAGGCCTGGACGACACGGAGCTTGTGTTCGGCCGACACGCGGGCATAGACGCTCACGCGCTCGACCTGTTGCGTCAATTGCTCATCGGTGAAGCCATCAAGCTCAGACCCGGACAAAGCCATTTCGTCATGGCTGTGCAGGCCTAACTCACGAGCAATGGCCACCGCGGTCTCCTTATGATCGCCGGTGATCATGGCGGTCCTGATGCCGGCTTGCCGACAGAGACGAACCGCCTCCGCCGCTTCAGGCCGCAAGGGATCTTTCATCGCAAGGAGGCCGAGAAAAATCAGATCACGCTCGACCTCTCCATCCGAATTCACCTGTTGGCCAAGAGGCCTATAGGCGACACCCAGAACCCTGAGAGCCTGTTGCGCTAACGATGCGTTAGCCGCGCCGATCAGCCGCCGATGTTCTTCATCAAGCGCCTCGGTCCGCCCTTCTCGCGTGATACGGGCGGCACAGCGTTTCAGTAAGACATCGGGCGCTCCTTTGCTGTACGCGGTACGACTATGTTCCGTACGGCGGATGATCGTCATCATCTTCCGTTCGGCATCGAACGGAATCTCTCTCTCCAGCGGCGCTTGGCGCTCCAACTCATCCTTCGTAAGTCCGGCTTTCGCCCCTGCCACGAGAAGGGCTCCTTCCGTGGGATCCCCGAGGATCCTCCAGTTCCCGTTCTCTTGTTGCAACATCGCGCCGTTGCACAGCACCGCCGCTTCCAACAACTGCCGCAACCCAGACGGCAGGCGTGAGGGGTGAGGCGTAAGAGGTAAAGGGTCTTCCGAAGTCGTTTCACGTTTCACGTTTAACGTTTCACGAATGTATCCCGCCGGCTCATACCCTTCGCCGGTTACTTCGAAGGTTTCGTTGTCGACAACCAACTTCGTCACCGTCATTTCATTTTTCGTCAACGTACCGGTCTTGTCGGTGCAGATCACGGTGGCAGAACCGAGTGTCTCGACGGCAGGAAGTTTACGAATCAGCGCATGTCGTTTGGCCATCCGCGTGACGCCCAGTGCCAGTGTAATCGTGACGACCGCAGGAAGCCCCTCAGGCACAGCCGCTACCGCCAAGCTGACCGAAATGAGGAACATCTCCACCAGCGGTTCCCCTCGCAGAAAGCCGAGCACAAATACGATTGCGACAACGCCGAGCGCCAACCACAAGAGGGTCGAACCGAATTGTTCCAATCGTCGCTGCAACGGAGTTTCGGCACGTTCCGCCTCAGCGGCCTTCTGAATCATGGCAGCAATCCGACCCAACTCCGTTCTTAGGCCGGTCGCCACCACCAGCCCACGGGCCTTGCCGGAAACGGCCACGGTGCCCATGAAGACCATGTTGCGCTGATCGGCCAGCGGAACTTCGCTTGTCTCAAGCCGCGCTGCCTGTTTCTGGATAGGTGTCGATTCACCGGTGAGGGAGGCTTCTTGGGCTTGGAAATTCGTCGTGTAGACCAACCGTGCATCGGCCGGAATTCGATCCCCTGCCTCAAGGGCGACCACGTCTCCCCTGACCAGTTCTCGCGCCGGGATGGACTGCAGTGCGCCGCCGCGGATGACTCGGGCCATGGACACCGACATCTTCCGTAGTGCTGCCAACGATCGCTCGGCTCTGAATTCCTGAACAAACCCCAACACTCCATTGAAAAACACGATGGCCAGTATCGCCGCCGCATCGATCCAGTCTTCTAATAACCCGGAGACAATGGCCGCCCCAATCAGTACCCACACAATGAGGCTGGTGAATTGGGAAAGAAAGAGCGTCAGCAGCGAGGGAGGGGGAGCGTCCGGCAATTCATTCGGACCTTCTTGCGTTTGCCGACCGGTCGCCTCATCGACAGGCAATCCGTTCTCAAGGTCCGTCTGCAGTTCATCAGCCAGGTCTGCTGCCTGCCAGGCATACCATGCTAGGGATTCTTTCGTCTCGCTTGGCGTCTGTCGTCCCTCGTCCATTCGTAGAAGGTCCCTCTTGTTTTAATATCCCCAGCAGGGGGCATGCCAGGCTCACCATTTGATCAGTGCATCTTTACGCCGGTTGCTGTCGCGCGATGCTACAGCAACGGAAAACTATAGTGGCCAAATGCAACATGCGAACGGTGAGGGTCTATCAAGAATGATTACTGTGGGGCTTGTTACCCGTTGAAGAGAAGCCAGAGACCCAGCACATAGACGATGATCATCAACAAGCTGTCCGGCTCAATCAGTCTAAACCGTCGCTCCGCTCGGTAGATGATCCCCATTAACCCTATATTCATCATGACGATCGACCACAAGGCAGTGAGGGCATGGGTAGAGCTGACAGTGCTCAAGAGTCCTCCCTGCTGATAGGTAAGATCAGCAAAGAAGAACGCCGCCATATTGAAGGCGTTGCTGCCGAAGAGATTACCCACTGCCAGATCGAAGGCACCCAATCGTACCGCTGAAATCGAGACGACCAGCTCCGGCAATGATGTCGTAATGGCCACCAGTGAGGTCCCGATAAAGGTCGCTGTAACGCCGCTTTCTTCGGCGATCCGTTCAGCAGACCAAGCCAAAATGGGGGCGGCAATCAACAAGGCCAGGGTACTGGCGGAGAATCCCAACAGGGCCAGCCGAAGCTCGTTGCGCCGGCTTCTCTCCATGCTCGGCTGCTCAGGATCAGCAAGGGACTCGACAACAACTTGGTGTTCGAGCTGACGACGGGTCATATCCTCTTGGCGAAAGACTAATCTCATGCCAAGAACATAGAGGGTCAGAATCACCAAACTCTCAATACCCACGCCGAGACGGACGACATCGATTCGTAACAGCACAAAAAACGCCGCGAGACCCGTCAACACCATGGCGAGTGCCGCCGTGAGCGTATGTCCAAAAGCCGCCTGTTGCCACACGCGCTTGTGACGATAGAGAAGATCGATAAGCCCCAGTGTCAACATGTTGCTCATGCCGGCGCCAAAAAGGTTGCCGGCTGCAAGATCTGGGGCGTCCATCCACCCTGCG
>JAEURV010000309.1 GCA_016788465.1 Nitrospira sp.
GCCGATACGCATCTCTCTCTGTCGTCCGAACAGTTGACCCCGCATTTGTATTGGCATACCGGGGACCGGGCGATCGCCCACTTGTTTCGCGTGGCGTCCAGTTTGGATTCCATGATCATCGGGGAATCGCAGATCCTTGGACAACTCAAAGACGCCTTTGAGGTCGCGCTGGCTCATAAAACCACCGGCGTGATCATGAACAAAGTGGTGAAAAAGGCGATCTCCGTGGCCAAACGTGTGCGCACAGAGACGAAGATTGCCGAAATGGCGGTCTCGGTCAGTTATGCTGCGGTGGAGCTCGCGAAGAAGATCTTTTCAAATCTGCATGAAAAGACCGTTCTGTTGGTCGGAGCCGGTGAGATGGCAAAGCTGGCGGCGAAACATTTGATCGCGAATGGTGTAGGACATGTGCGGATCACCACACGAACTCCTCAACACGCGGTCGATCTCGCCGAAAAGTTCGGAGGGACCGCGGTCCCGTTCGATCAGTTCAAAGATGACATGGCTTCGGCTGACATTGTGTTGGTCTCAACCGGCGCCGCCCATTATTTGGTCGGAGCCGAGGATGTGCATCGCGCCGTCCAAGAACGAATGAATCGTCCGATGTTCCTGATCGATATTTCCGTTCCGAGAAACATCGACCCCGCGGTTCGCCATGTCGACAATGCGTTTCTCTTCGATATCGATGATCTCAAACATCGGGTTGAACAAAACCGTGCGGAACGCGTACACGAGGCTGAAAAAGCCGAACGTATGGTGATCGAAGAAGTGGCGATGATCCTGGACTGGATGAAATCCTTGGAAGTCACGCCGACCATCGTGGCCCTTCGTAACCGGGTAGAAGATATTAAGAGGGCGGAGGTCGAGAAAGTGCTCGGCCGATTGGGACATCTGTCCGCACAGGATCGCGAACTCGTCGAAGGTCTGGCCTCATCCATCGTCAATAAATTGATTCATCGGACGATGGTGACGTTGAAAAACGAAGTTAATTCGTCGAGTGGCCCTGCGTTCGTCGAAGCAGCCCGTCAGTTCTATTCGCTCGATCAACCAACCACTCCGTCCGGTCAACCAAGGGCGTCCTATTCCGAGTCATCTCGTTACCTGACGGACGGTCGCGCTCCATCGGAAACCGACGAGCCAACCCGGGAACCCTCAGTTCCCAAACGAGCCCGTTAGCCCACACGTACAGAGAAAGGATCGCGCTGTGTCGACATCGAACGGTCAACGCTCAACCCTGATACTTGGGACAAGGGGGAGTAAGTTGGCGCTCTGCCAGAGTGAATGGTTTCAATCAAAGGTGCATGAAGTGGCTCCGGAAGTTCGCGTCACGCTCAAGAAGATTCAGACGTCCGGGGACAAGATTGTTGATGTTCCACTGGCCAAAATCGGGGGGAAGGGACTCTTCGTGAAAGAGATTGAAGATGCCTTGCTCGCCGGTGACATTGATTTCGCCGTTCACAGCATGAAGGATGTTCCGGCACAACTGCCGGCTGGACTCGACATTGTCTGTGTGCCGGCACGCGAGGATGCGCGTGATGCGCTGATCAGCCGAACCGGCTGTTCGTTCCGAGAGCTTCCTGTGGGAGCCACCATCGGGACGGCGAGCCTCCGCCGTCAGGCGCAACTGTTACAGGCCAGACCAGATCTCACGATCACCATGCTGCGCGGCAATCTTGACACAAGACTGCGAAAGCTCAAGGAAGGGCAGTTTGATGCGATCGTCCTAGCCGCCGCCGGTTTGCACCGATTGGCCTGGACTCAGACCATCACCGAATATCTCCCTCCTGTCCTCAGCCTTCCAGCCATCGGGCAAGGTGCGCTTGGGATTGAAGGCCGGGCCGACGACGTGTTTGTCCGCTCAATTTTGTTGAGGCTCAATCACCAGGATACGCAGACCACGGTTACGGCAGAACGAGCCTTTTTACAACGATTAGAAGGGGGTTGTCAGGTCCCGATTGCCGCGCATGCCATCTTATCCGACGCACAGCTGGTTCTTGACGGACTCGTGGCGAGCATCGATGGGAAATCCATCATTCGTGATCAGATTGCAGGCACAGATCAGCAAGCCCATGCCCTTGGCGTACAGTTAGCTGAACGACTGTTGGCACGGGGAGGAGACAAGATTCTCCGCGAGATTTACGGATCGGCATGAGCACGGTCGGGCAACGCACAGGAAAAGTTTATCTCGTCGGAGCCGGCCCTGGAGATCCAGGTCTGTTGACGCTTCGGGGTCGAGACTGTCTCAAACAAGCGGACGTCGTTCTCTATGACTATCTCGCCAATCCTGCACTGCTTGCCCATGCTCCGGAGCATGCGGAACGCCTATATGTCGGACGGCGCGGAACGGGCAAATACCCGGAGCAAGCCTCCATTAATCAACTCCTGATCGAACGTGCACATGCGGGAAACGTGGTGGTGCGTCTGAAAGGCGGGGATCCGTTCGTGTTTGGTCGCGGTGGAGAAGAAGCCGAAGCACTTGCCGCTGCAGGAATTGCGTTTGAGGTCGTTCCCGGTGTCACTGCCGCTGTGGCGGTACCAGCCTATGCCGGGATTCCGATTACCCATCGCACACTGGCATCGACTGTAACGATCGTCACCGGGCATGAAGATCCCTCCAAAACCTCGACCGCATTGGACTGGCCGAAACTCGCCGCTACCCGTGGCACACTCGTCTTTCTGATGGGCATGAAGCATCTCTCTACGATTACTGCCCAGCTCATGCAAGAAGGGTTGTCACCGGCAACCCCTGTCGCAATTACTCGTTGGGGGACCAGAGCCTGTCAACAAACACTCGTCGGGACGTTGTCCGATATCGTGCACAAGGCGCAAGCCGTCGGAATGGAACCTCCCACAGTGATTGTGGTGGGGGAAGTCGTTCAACTCAGAGCGACACTCAACTGGTTCGAGCGACGTCCGCTGTTCGGGAAACGTGTATTGATGACACGCGCAAAAGAGCAGGCGCACGAGCTGGCCACAAGACTGGCGAGTTACGGCGCTGAGCCGATCGAGGGTCCGACGATCAGCATCGCTCCCCCGCTCGATTGGACGCGAGTGGATCGTGCCATTGCCGAGATCGACACCTATGATTGGATGATCTTTACGAGCGTGAACGGAGTAGACCGCTTCATGACACGCCTCTGGACGAAGGGACTGGATGCACGTTGTCTGGCCGGACGTCGGCTCTGCTGCATCGGACCTCGAACCGCTCAGGAGTTGGAGCGGTTCGGTGTTCGAGCTGATCTGGTTCCGACTGAGTATCAAGCGGAGGGAGTCTTAGCCGCACTGAATCAGCAGGAGATCCGAACATCTCGCATTCTCATCCCTCGGGCGGAAGTCGCCCGGGAGCTCTTACCGGATGAGCTTCGTGCCGGTGGGGCCCATGTCGACGTGGTTCCTGTCTACCGAACGGTGGCGCCGAATCTGAGCGCTGAGGGATGGTGGCAGGATCTCAGAGACCATCGCCTCGATGTCGTCACTTTCACGAGTTCTTCCACGGTCCGAAACTTTGTAACGATGCTTGGTGGAATGGAGGCTGTGCGCCCGCTCTTGCGATCCGTCACCGTTGCCTGCATCGGCCCAATCACAGCCAGGACCGCACAAGAGTGTGGTCTCACGGTCTCAATTATGCCAAACGAAAATACGATTCCAGCACTGGTGGATGCAATTGCCCACCACTATGAAAACCGCGCACACTGTGCCGCGGGTGTCGTGCAGTAACCCCGACGGCCCATGCCCCATGGGTCAGTCATATCATGAAGGAGGCAACGTACCATGGTTCCTGTGAAATCATTCATGATTCCCCGAGACAAGTTTGTGACTGTGCCACGCGACACCGATACGCAGATGGCAGCCAGAATCATGCGCGATCGCGGGATCGGCAGTCTATTCGTCACCAACGATCGTGAGATCATCGGCATCATCACGGATACGGACATGATGCGCCGAGTCGTCGCGGCCGGGGCAGACGCGACCAAGACCACGGTCGAACAAATTATGTCGGCACCCATCATGACGATCGAGGAAAACAAGACCTTGCTGGATGCCAACGACCTCATGGCCCAATCGCATCTCCGTCATTTAGGTGTGACGCGTGACGGACAGTTGGTCGGAATCATCTCGGTCCGAGATCTGGTGGTCTTCTTGACGAATCTCCCACGGAAGTAAAGACCCGTGTGAATGGAGATTCCGATCCATTGTCATCTGGATGTAAGGCGGGACGGTCCGTTGCCGAGAGTGATCAGGGTCGGAGACCTTGTGGTCATTCTCGCTGACCGTCCACAGGGATAAGGACACACCATGGGCTTTCCAATCCATCGACTTCGTCGGCTCAGGCAGCAGGAACCGTTACGGCGTATGGTGCGAGAGACGCACCTCTCGCCGTCGGATTTTATCGCCCCGCTGTTTGTAGTCGAAGGGCAGGACCGTCGTGAAGCCATCGGGTCGATGCCCGGTCAATTCAGGTTGTCCGTCGATCTGCTTGTCAAAGAAGCGGCCGAGCTTCGCGCACTCGGAATTCCGGCCATTATTTTATTCGGCATTCCAGCCCACAAAGACGACCGTGGCAGCTCCGGTTTGGATCCAAACGGCATCGTGCAACGGGCCGTCAAGGCCGTCAAACAGCAGGTGCCGGAATTGATGGTAATAACAGATGTCTGTATCGATGAATATACCAGTCACGGCCATTGCGGCATCGTCCGGGACGGGAAGATTCTCAATGACGAGACGCTGGACTGCCTGACGACCATGGCGCGCACCCATGCAGAAGCAGGCGCCGACATGGTGGCACCGTCCGATATGATGGACGGACGTGTTGCGGCAATTCGTAAGGAGTTGGATCGAGCTGGATTCTCTGATCTGCCTATTATGGCGTATGCTGCCAAATTCTCGTCTTGCTTCTATGCACCCTTTCGTGATGCAGCCTTCTCCACGCCTCACTTCGGCGACCGACAATCCTATCAGATGGATCCGGCCAATGCGCGGGAAGCGATGCGCGAAATTGATCTGGATGTCAAGGAGGGGGCCGACATCATCATGGTGAAGCCGGCGCTGCCGTACCTCGATATCATTGCCGCTGCCCGTCGCCGGATCCTCCTCCCGCTGGCCGCCTACCAAGTGAGCGGTGAATACAGCATGATCAAAGCTGCCGCACAGGCGGGATGGCTTGATGAATCGCGCGCGATGATGGAGTCACTATTGGCCATCAAGCGGGCAGGGGCCGACCTGATTCTCACCTATTTTGCCAAAGATGCTGCTCTACGGCTTCATTCATCGCCATGAAAGTGACCCGCGGGTACTCGGACCAGAGCGTGCGCCCCTATCCCGTCGGAACCATCGGGAACTTTGACGGTCATCATCGCGGTCACCATGCGCTGTTACAGAAGGTGATCGAAACTGCACGCAGGAATGAGGGAACTGCGGTTGTCCTCACCTTCGACCCTCATCCAGTGAAAATCCTGGCGCCTCAGGCTGATTTCCGATTTCTCACCGATGAACATCAAAAACTGACTCGTTTCGACCAGGCAGGCATTGACGAGGTCGTGCTTGTGGAGTTTACCCAAGCCTTCGCCTCCCTGACTCCCGAACTGTTCGCAGAACAGGTGCTTTCCAAAGGCCTCGGGCTCAAGGAGATTTTCGTCGGACAACATTTTGCGTTTGGACATAAGCGGACAGGCAAGATCGATGATCTCCGACGTCTCGGCGAGCAATTTGGCTTCATCGTCCATCCTACACCTCCTGTCACTCTCGATGGGGGCGTCGTCAGCTCAACAAGAATAAGACAGCTCATCATGGCTGGACAGGTCGCTCAGGCGATGCGGTTGCTCGGCCGCCCTTATGCCCTCGATGGCTTCGTCATTCCCGGGGAGGGGAGAGGGCAAACATTAGGATGTCCCACCGCTAATCTGCCGCTCCCTCCAGACCGCGTGACTCCTGCTGACGGAATCTATGCCTCGGTCACGATCGTGGGTACGGTTCGACATGATTCCGTGACCTATATCGGGAGCAAGCCAACCTTTCAGGGAGAAACGAGAGGATTGGAGGTCTCTATCCTCGACGGACACCACAATCTCTATGGGCACATGATCACGGTCGAATTGATAGATCGTATCCGTGGCGACGCACAGTTTGATGGTGAGAAAACCTTGAGCCGACAAATCGCAATCGATGTGGAATCAGCGAGGGAGATCCTCCGTCGCTATCACAACACCATTGGAGCATAATGGACTCTTGGAACCAACTTCACCCAACTCCATGAATCGGATCGCTTGGCCGCCTCTCCTACATCAGGTTGTTCGAACCATTCGCTCCAGAAACCTCTTTCGACCAGGACAACATATATTGGTGGCCGTGTCAGGCGGTCCCGATTCAGTCGGGTTGTTGTCGATCCTGCATCATCTCCGATCCCATTGGAATCTGACTCTCACGGCCGTCCATTGCAACTACAGGTTGCGAGGAGCTGAGTCCGATGAGGACCAACGGTTCGTAGAAGCGTTGTGCCACAGTCTGGCAATTCCCCTCCATGTGCGTGAGGCACAAGTTCGCACGCACGGTCGCACCACTTCTCTACAAGCGGAAGCACGTGACATTCGATATCGTCTGATGGAGGAAATCAGAGCGAGGTGCGGAGCCGATCGTATCGCCGTCGGTCATACGGCGGATGATCAGGCAGAGACGGTGTTGCTATGGATGCTGCGAGGGGCAGGATTGGCCGGCCTTTCCGGCATGCCGGCGGTACGCGACGATGCCGTTGTACGACCGTTATACGAGACAACGCGGCAGGAGATCCTGACCTATCTGAACAAAGGTGCTGTGTCCTATCGGGACGATTCGAGCAATGCCAAACCACTGTACCTCCGAAACCGAATCAGGCGAGACGTCATCCCGCTTCTCACGCAGATCGTTCCATCCAGCAGCCAAGCTCTCTGCAGGCTCGCCGACCTCTGTCGGACCGACGATCGTTTTCTGGACCAGGAAGCTGCTGCGCGCATCGCTTCGGCTGTGACATGGGACTCAGCCGGAGCATGGACCGTCGATCGCCGAAGTCTTTTGGACCTCCCTCTGCCCCTGCAACGACGAGGTCTTCGACTCATGCTTCGGCAATCCGACTCTCAACATCGTGCTCCCAGTCTTCGCATCATCGATCGTATGATTCATCTCGCATCAAATCCGCAGGCGCTCTCTCAATTGACCCTAAAGGCAGGGCATGTCGTCTTCACGACCAACTCTCTCCGCTTTACTCCGTTTGGGGTAGGAGGTGAGGTTCGTCAGCCACATAGGGATGAGCATGCACCCCAATTCTCCATCCCGGTTCCCGGAGAACTCGTATGGTCTGGAACAGGACAACGACTTCAGGTACAACTGCAGGAATACGACAGTCGGGAGGCCTCATCGGGGCGGGGGCGGGTTTTGGTCGATGCTGACCGAGTCTCTTGGTCCCTGACGGTTCGAAGTTGGGTGCCAGGCGATCGCTTTTGTCCTCATGGCATGGGAGGGCACTCGAAAAAATTGCAGGATTTTTTCACAGATTTGAAGATACCAATGGCTGCCCGATCTCGTATTCCGCTGGTCGTGGCTCCCGAGGGCATTCTCTGGATCGTCGGGTATCGGCAAGATGATCGCTGGATGCCGACATCCTCGACCACCCACTGCCTGGCTATTACGGTAGATTCTCCACCCCTTACAGAAGGAACAGCCTGAGATGGAACGTATGTTTGGACGTCCGATCATCACCCAAGAGCAGATGCGGGGCCGGATCCGCGAGTTGGGGCGACAGATCAGTACCGACTATGCCGGGAAAGACCTCGTATTGGTCGGAGTCTTGAAGGGAGCCTACGCGTTCTTCGCCGATCTGGCCAGAGCCATTCGAATACCCGTACGAGTCGATTTCATCGTCGTAACCAGTTACGGCACGGGATCTAAGACATCAGGGAAAGTGAAGTTGGTGACAGAGTTGACCGAACAAATCAAAAACAAAGATGTGCTCCTGGTGGAGGACATTGTCGATTCAGGATTGACGGTACAATACCTCATGAAAGCGTTGGGCAAGCGGAAACCACGGAGTATCAATGTCTGCACATTATTGAGTAAACCGGAGCGCCGTGTCGTCGATGTGCACGTCCAATACATCGGGTTTAAAATTCCTGATCTGTATGTTATTGGATATGGCCTTGACTATCAGCAGAAGTATCGTAACCTTCCCTATCTTGCAGTACTTGATCAAGGGAGTGAGCAAGACGCCTAGCATTTTCTCACGAGCTGTTGTCAATATGCGCAAGCCTGTGTTAACATCACTTCAATTCCCAAACACTTTCCATCCAACGTTATTGCCAAGGAGAACTGGATGAATTCCCGGGTCAAGAACCTGCTTTTCTGGGTCGTGGTCGGCTTGTTCATGATTCTCCTATTCAACTTGTTCAGCGTACCGACGCATGCGCCGGAGGAAGAAGTCATCTTCAGCGACTTTATGTCGAAGCTCGATAAAGGCGATTTTGAGAAAGTCATCATCAAAGGCAACCACATCAGCGGAGTTTTAAAAGACAAAACTCGCATCCGCACCTATTCAGCCGATTATCCTGACTTTGTGAAGGTACTTCGGGAGAAAGAGGTGCAGATCGAAGTTAAGCCGCCGGATGAGAGCCCTTGGTACATCACGTTTCTCGTCACATGGGGGCCTTTTATTCTGTTCCTTGGTCTCTGGTTTTTCCTCATGCGCCAAATGCAGATCGGTGGGAACAAAGCGCTCTCGTTCGGCAAGAGTCGGGCTCGGATGTTGACGGAGGAGCGAAAGAAAGTCACATTCTCTGATGTCGCCGGGGTCGATGAGGCTAAAGAAGAAGTTCTTGAGATCATTGAGTTTTTGAAGGATCCGAGAAAGTTCCAGAAGCTCGGTGGACGTATCCCGAAGGGCGTCCTGGTCGTTGGCCCCCCTGGGACGGGCAAAACCTTGCTGGCCAAAGCGATCGCCGGAGAGGCCGGTGTGCCGTTCTTCAGTATAAGTGGTTCCGACTTTGTCGAGATGTTCGTCGGCGTCGGAGCTTCACGCGTACGCGATCTCTTTGAGCAAGGGAAAAAACATGCCCCTTGCATCATTTTCATCGACGAAATTGATGCGGTCGGTCGTCTGCGCGGCGCAGGTCTGGGCGGCGGACATGACGAGCGGGAACAAACGCTCAATCAGTTGTTGGTTGAAATGGATGGATTTGATACGACCGAAGGAGTGATTTTGGTCGCGGCCACCAACCGTCCCGACGTGCTCGATCCTGCCTTGCTGCGACCTGGTCGATTCGATCGACAGGTCGTCGTGAATCGACCGGACCTCAAAGGCCGTTCTGAAATCCTGAAGGTCCACACGAAAAAGGTTCCCATCTCCGGAAATGTGGAACTCGAAAAGATTGCCCGAGGGACCCCAGGGTTTTCCGGTGCCGATCTTGAGAATCTTGTCAATGAAGCGGCTCTGTGGGCAGCTCGTCAAAACAAGAAAGAAGTCGAGAATATCGACTTTGAGATGGCGAAAGACAAGGTCATGATGGGTGCGGAACGAAAGAGCATGATCCTGACCGATGAAGAAAAGCGTATCACGGCCTACCATGAAGCCGGTCATGCTCTGATGGCCAAACTTCTTCCTGGTACCGATCCTGTTCACAAAGTTACGATTATTCCGAGAGGGCGGGCGCTCGGGGTGACGATGCAACTACCGACCGACGATCGGCATAACTATTCCAAAGAATTTCTCTACAACACACTGGCGATCCTGATGGGTGGACGTGTAGCGGAGGAACTAGTGTTTCAGCATGTCACCACCGGAGCAGGCAACGATCTTGAGCGTGCAACCGATCTGGCACGCAAGATGGTGTGTGAGTGGGGCATGAGCGAAAAGCTTGGACCGTTGACGTTTGGGCAAAAGGAAGACTCTGTATTTCTCGGCCGAGACTTCACAACTAAGCGGGATGTCAGCGATCAAGTGGCACTTGAAATTGATCTGGAGATTAAGCGCTTCGTCACTGAAAACTATGAACGGGCGCGTCGTGTCCTGACTGAACAGATGACCAGCCTCAAAGCCTTGGCAGAAGCCCTGCTTGAGAAAGAAGTACTGGACGCTCCGGAAATCGACCAGATCTTGTTGCAGTCTTCCTCACAAACTGTTCCAGCGTAACACATTCTCAATCACGGCTCCCTCATGAGGGAGCCGTGATCGTACTGCTAACACATCGGTTCAGCGGTTGAGTTTTTTGCCCAGCATGTTCTCTGTGGGGCAGAAGCGGTCGTGCCGGGGTCTTACCTGCCGGAGTCGTCATTGCAACACCGTTCCTCACATCCACTCCCCCCTCAAGATACTCAACATCGGTTGGTAGCAAAAAGCCGTGAAATCGATTGCCGGACTCGCCCTCTCATCATGGGCGTGGTGAATGTCACGGCGGATTCGTTTTACGATGGTGGACGGTACCTGCTGCCAGAACGAGCCGTTGCTCACGCAATGGAACTCGTCGCACAGGGCGCTGATCTGATCGATATCGGCGGAGAGTCGACCAGGCCCGGCTCACATTCCGTCAGTGAACAGGAGGAATTGGACCGTATACTGCCGGTCGTCAAAGAACTAGCCCGTCTGGTCTCAATTCCGATTTCCGTCGACACCTCGAAATCCCACGTCGCCCAGTGCGCCTTGGATCACGGAGCCTCAATCATCAATGATGTGAGTGCGATGCGACAGGATCCGGCGATGGCCTCGGTGATTGCACGCGCAGGCGCCGCGGTCGTCCTCATGCACATGCAAGGAACCCCTCAAACGATGCAGCTCTCCCCGCACTATTCAGACGTGACCACCGAAGTAGTACAGTTTCTTGAAGAACGCATCGAGGCTGCTATGCGTGCAGGGATTGCTCGAATAAACATCATGCTTGATCCAGGATTCGGTTTTGGTAAGCTGGTGTTCCATAACCTTGAATTGCTTCGTGGGTTGTCCTCATTGTTGATCCTGGATCGTCCGCTGCTCGTCGGACTCTCGCGGAAGGCGTTTATCGGAAAGATCGTTCAGAAATCCGTCGAACATCGGGAATGGGGAACGGCCGCCGCCGTCGCACTCGCCGTGGACCGAGGCGCTCGGATTATCCGTGTTCATGATGTCGCGATGATGATGGATGTCGTGAAGCTGGCCGCAGCATCAAGCCGCAATTGGCCATCGTACAGAGAGGAAGGATGATGCGTAGATTATTCGGAACGGACGGCGTGCGTGGTGTCGCCAACCTCGACCCAATGACGAGTGAAACGGCGATGCAGCTGGGGCGGGCGGCCGCGCATATTTTCATGCGACGAGCGGGGCGTCATCAAATCGTCATCGGTAAAGACACGAGAATTTCAGGCTACATGCTGGAATCTGCCCTCACGGCAGGAATCTGCTCCATGGGGGTCGATGTCCTGTTGGTTGGACCGATGCCAACACCGGCCATTGCCTTCTTGGCCAGAAGTCTACGCGCCGATGCGGGCGTCGTCATTTCAGCATCACACAACCCCTACCAGGATAACGGCATTAAGTTCTTTTCGGGCGATGGATTCAAACTGCCCGATGACGTCGAAGCTCGGATTGAACAGCTCATTGTATCCGATGAGATCAATCACCTGAGACCCACCGCAGACCTGATCGGAAAGGCCTACCGGATCGACGATGCCGACGGACGATATATTGAATTCGCCAAACGGTCACTGCCAAAGGATCTTGATTTCCAGGGGATCAAGCTTGTCGTGGACTGTGCCAACGGCGCAGGCTACAAGGTGGCTCCGACCGTGTTAAGAGAATTGGGCGCCACCGTCGAGGTTATTGGAAACAAGCCGAACGGCATGAATATCAACGCCGGATGTGGTGCCGTTCATCCTGCACTCCTGCAAGAGACCGTCCGTCAGCACAAGGCCGATCTGGGAATCGCGCTGGACGGCGATGCCGACCGAGCCATCTTTGTCTGCGAACAAGGCACGGTGATCGATGGGGACCATGTCATGGCGGCGCTCGGACTCGATCTCCACCAACAGGGCCTTCTTGCGAAACGCACACTGGTCGGGACAGTCATGAGTAACTTTGGCCTGGAGCTGTCGATGTCCAAAGCCGGCATCAAGCTGGTCCGAACGCCTGTGGGTGACCGGTATCTGCTGGAACGGATGCAAGCGGAAGGCTATAATTTCGGCGGGGAACAATCAGGACATTTCATCTTTCTTGACCACAATACGACGGGTGATGGTCTGATCTCCGCCCTCCAAATTCTCTCGTTGATGAAACGGAGCGGGAAACCATTGTCCGAACTTGCCAAGGCAATGACCGCCGTGCCGCAGATCTTGGTCAACCTTCCGGTCAAGCGAAAGCCTGTCTTGGAATCGATCCCGGAGATCGAGCGGGTGATTCAAGAAAACAACCGCCGTCTCAATGGAAGCGGTCGTGTGGTCATCCGTTATTCCGGGACCGAACCGTTGTTACGTATCATGGTTGAGGGTGAGCATGCATCGGTCGTCAAGGAAGTCGCTGACGATCTTGCCAGAGTGGTGCAGGAACATATCGGCTGAGCGTGTCCCACGTGCATGAGGAACGCTCATGCTGCCATCCCTTACTGCTGCTTTTCTCTTCGGACTTGTGTGCGGAGCACAGGTTCCCTTTTTCCCTCTCTCTGTTCTGATCGTCTTCTTGGGAATAGCGGTTGGCGCATCACTCGCCGAGCGAACCGGCCGTCTCCATACACAGCCCGCACTGGTTCTGTATCTGAGCGTGCTGGCCGGTGTCATCTACTGGTCCATGTCCACCCCGCCGCCGTCCCGCTCTCCATCAGCTGTCGTTCATCCGAGCGGCGATTCTGTCATGGCGGGCCGCGTCATTGCCCCCATTCAGCATGGTGTCGGGCGTCAGACAATACTTCTTCAGATAGATGACGACCACTCTCACGCGGTACGTGTCCGCCTCGTTTGGCGCAATCCCGGGCTCACCTTGCATCACGGCGATCGTGTAACCGTCCAGGGACGTGCTCATCCTCCGAGAGGAGGGCTGAATCCAGGTGGATTCGACTATGCCACCTATCTTGAACATCAGGGGATCGATCTTGTTGGAACGATTGTTGGGGCACAGGCTGTCACCTTGTTGGAGTCCGGAGCGATGAGCCCTCGATGGCAGGTATGGAACCAGATTGATCAGTGGCGAACCATTATCCGCGAGGCTGCGAGCCATAGCCTGCGACAACCGACCATCGGAATTGTGCTGGGCATGATCATCGGGGAACGGGGGTATATCGAGCAGGAGCTTCAAGATTGGTTCATGGCCACAGGCACCGTTCACTTACTATCGATCTCAGGTTCACATCTCGGGCTGGTCTCGGCGGTTGTCTATTGGGTCGTGAGACGATTGATCATATGGATGCCGACCTCGCTCGTACTGACGATCACCAGAAGACTGACCATTTCGCAGCTTGCGATGCTGTTCACCTGGCCGGCTGTCGCATTCTATACCCTTCTTGCCGGAGCTGAATTGGCCACTGTCCGATCACTGGTCATGATCACGATGGCGATGGCGGCCCTCTGGTTGGGACACGATCGGCGTCTGAACCATAGCCTATCGGTCGCCTTGCTCCTGATCGTGTGCCACGATCCCCGCGCCATCTTCGATATCTCGTTTCAACTCTCGTTTCTTTCGGTGTTTGTGATGATTCAGATGATCGGCTTCGTAGGGTCCTGGGGCAAGGAGCCGATCGAGCGTGAGGATGGATGGCGTGCTCGTGCCATTCACCATGGGGGCACTGCACTGTCATTCAGTGCAATCATCACCGTGACCACATTCCCCTTGGTCGCATTCTACTTCAATCAGCTACCATGGCTCGGAATGCTCACGAATCTTGCCGCCGTTCCATTGACCGGATTCATTCTCGTTCCCTTAGGACTCTGCCTGGCCATCTGGACCATGCTGACCGGTGCCGAAATGTTGCCCTGGGGACCTCTACTGGAATATGTGTTTTCATGGCTGATCGAAGGCGTTCATTGGTGCGCCACCATTCCAGGCGCCCAATGGCCTATCGCCGCGCCATCAATCCCAGCCATGATGGTGTTTTATTCAGGAGCTCTTGTCGCAAGCCTACCGACCTTCTCAAAGCGTTACCGTATGGCAGGAGTCGGCGTGGCCCTTGTTCTGATTGTTTGGTGGCTGGTGCTCCCCGGACATCGCGGCGACGGTGATCACTGGCGGGTCACCTTCCTGGACGTTGGACAGGGAGACAGTGCTCTCCTCGAACTTCCTGATGGACAAACGGTCTTGATCGACGGCGGGGCGCGCCATGACCGGTTCGACACGGGACGAAGTGTCGTCGCGCCGTTTCTGTGGAACAGAGGCGTCTCGCATCTCGACCATATCATCGGTACGCATCAACAGATGGACCATGTCGGCGGGTTGATTTGGATCCTCCGCCATGTCTCGGTTGGTCAGTTCTGGGACCAAGGGGTGGAGCGCCAGGAACAGTTCGTCACGGATCTGATGTCAGCCATTCAGTCGCGAGGCATTCCAAAACGAGCAGCCATGCAAGGACAGGATGTCTTGAACTCAGGCCCTTGTCGGCTCACCATTCTCAATCCACAGCACGCATCGAACCCAGGAGATCCCATTGCGTTTCCTACAGGAACGGAACTCAACAATCGTTCGATCGTCTCTCGATTGGACTGTGGCGCCCATTCCATTCTCTTTGCCGCAGATATTGAGACCGACGGACTTCGGAAGTTACCGGAGGCTGGACGCCAGCCTGTCACCATCTTGAAAGCCCCGCACCATGGAGCGCGTAGTTCGTTGGATCACGAGTGGATTCGACAGGTTCATCCGCAATATGCCATCATTTCTGTCGGGGCTACCAATCCCTACGGACATCCTGCTCCCGCTGTGATCAAAACCTATGAGGATGAGGCGATTGCGATCTATCGGACCGATCGCGATGGAGCCATCTGGGTACAAGGTCGGCTCTCAAGCACCGACCTGACGGTCACCAGTATGCGTGAATTAGTGATCCAACCCGTCGATGTGTTGACCTGTCCTTGGCGGTGTGAGCAACGGAATTGGCAGCGCCTATTCGTAACCATTACTTCAAGTTTATGATGACAAATGAGAAGGATGCATACAGCCTTCAATCGCTCTGCACTCTTTGAAACATTTATTCGTGACGTAGTTTGTGCGAAAGATAGAGGAGTGACGACCATATTGTCTAAGGATGTTCACAGCATCGGTCAAGCGATGGTGGAACTCAATGCAAAGCCGGAGGGCTTGCAGTTTTCTCCCATTCCCGTTACAAGATCAGGTCATGGTTCCAACCGTTGAATGGAAACACGGCGCCGTACGTCTCCTGGACCAAAGTCGCCTTCCTGAGATCGTTGAGTTCATCGATTGCCGTGACTATCAAACAGTAGCCGAGGCGATCCGCAGCTTGAAGGTTCGTGGAGCGCCGGCCATTGGGGTGACCGCGGCCATGGGCGTGGCCTTAGGTGCAGAGAGCATCCAGACAACGGATTCCGCAAGTTTTACCCAAGCGGTACTCAAGATCTGCGATGAGCTGGCCGCCACCAGACCGACAGCAGTCAATCTTTTCTGGGCGCTTGAGCGAATGAAGCGAAAGCTGGATTCGTTGCAAGGTCAGGCGGTCTCCGTGATCAAAACGGCGCTCCTCTCTGAATCTCAAGCAATCCTGGAGGAAGATATTGCGCTCTGCAAGACCATGGGGCGCCATGGAGCCACGCTCATCCAAGACGGACAGACGATCCTCACGCACTGCAACGCTGGTTCACTCGCGACGGCAGGGTATGGAACGGCATTGGGTGTTATTCGAGCGGCGTGGGAAGGGGGGAAGAAGATCACGGTGATCGCAGATGAAACTCGCCCCGTGCTTCAAGGAGCTCGGCTCACCGCCTGGGAGCTCATGCAAGATCAGATTCCCGTCACCTTGATCACGGACAATATGGCCGGTTCCCTCATGAAGCAGGGGAAAATTCATCTCTGCGTCGTCGGAGCGGATCGTATTGCCGCCAATGGGGATGTGGCCAACAAGATCGGCACGTACTCCGTGGCGGTCTTAGCGAAAGCGCACAAGATTCCCTTCTATGTCGCAGCACCCTATTCCACGATTGATCTGAAGACTAAGACTGGAGACGATATTCCAATCGAACAACGAAACCCGTCCGAAGTGACGAGCATCCATGGTAGCCATCCCGTCGCCCCCAAAGATGTAGCGGTCTACAATCCCGCGTTTGATGTCACGCCTGCCGAACTCATTACGGGCATCATTACCGAACGAGGCGTCTTCAAGCCGTGCGAGATCGCTTCCCAGTTTCAATCCAAGTAGTCTCTCGGAATATTCTGCTCAATCTGAAGGTTAGCTCTCTCCTGTTCCAAAATAAGACAGTCTTTATACGTTAGACGTTCGCCACATCACCTCTTTCCTATCGGTGTATCGAATTCGATTCACCCTGAATTGAATCAGATACAGATCAGGCTCACCGATAAAATAATCACAGGAAATATGCCTCGAATTCACCACTGTAGTGAATCAATAGTACTCCGCCAGTACTGCATCGATCTTGCTTCGGATCCAGAAAGGTGTGTAAGAATCGACGGAGCACGAATAAGTACGTGTGCTTTTCGTACGTAGTGGATTTAGAATTGAGATCAGGCTGGTCGATGTCTCTCGTGTACGGTAAGGGGATGGAGAATCGACGCGACGAACAATCGGCCGATCTGCCACAAGCTCCACCCCAATCGCGCGCGACCACGCAATCTGCTTCTGCTCCAGCACAAAATTCATTTCAGATCAGGGCTCCCTCCATTTCTCTGCCGAATGGCGGCGGCGTCATTAGGGGGATAGGGCAGAAGTTCGCTGCCAATCCAGTCACCGGTACCGGGTCGATGTCCGTGCCTATTGCAACGTCTCCTAGTCGTGGGGGATTCGGCCCGCAGCTGTCGCTGTCCTATGATTCGGGTGCCGGGAATGGGCGGTTCGGACTCGGATGGAATCTTTCACTCCCGTCGATCACTCGCAAGACTGACAAGGGGTTTCCCCGCTACCGCGACCATGAAGAGTCGGACGTGTTTATCCTCGCTGGGGCGGAAGACCTCGTCCCGGTGCTGAACGACGCCGGTAAGCGTCCAGATCCGGAACGCGTTCAGGTCTATGGCACAGCCGGCGTATGGTTAAGGCGCTGTGACTTTGAGACCTGAGATTTTCCCGGCGAGGCGGCGGAATTCCAACGGACTATTGGTAATTGCGGTCGCCCCGATTTCTCGTGCCGTCAGAGCGATGAGCGCATCATTCATAGGTCCGAGGCGGTCGCGTAGCCTGGAGGCCTTGCCATGCATGGCTCGAAACAGTCATCCGGCATGGTCGAGAGTCGAGGGGGTGAGGCCGATGGTGTGCCAAGATTGAAAGGCTTCTTGAGTCCGGTCCACAGCTTTCTTTCGCTTGGGTGTGTCAGCGCCGAGCCGGAGTTCCAGTAGCACCACCGCCGAGATATACCGCACGACGGTCCCATGACCACCTAAGACCCATTCGGTGTGCATGCCTGCGCGTAAGAAGTCGATGAGGACATTGGTGTCGAGGAGAACCTTCCCGCCTATTGGTAGGGCAATGGTTTCTCATCACCCGTCAAGATTCCCTTCAGCGGGCCTCAAGGCTTTGCTCAGCCGTTGTTCCTCAATCAGGAGTAACAGGGCTTTATCGATCGCTTCCTGCTCAGAGTCGACTCCGAAGTAGCGCTTAGCAGCGTCAATTTTCCGCTAATCCAATACGAGATGTTTATGCTTGAGGGCAGCACTCATACTCGCCTCCATATGTACATGGCATGTACATATGGAGGCCTGGAGAAATGGCAAGGGTTGCTCTGAGTTTCGGCGAGATCTGGTCCTGAGGGGCAACTAAGGATGAAATGATTACAGATCGGTTGGGGCGTCATTGTCACTTGCTGCAGGCTGCTCCCCACAGACCCTTATTGAGCGAATCCGGCGGAATGGCGGTCCACTGGCTCTCGTTGGACGGGATTCCACCGCCGATGACCTCACCGGTCCCCATGTGGCCGTAATAGTCCGTCGCCGCCACGGTCCGTACCAGCTTATATATGCAGTCGAATTGCTTGGTGAGTGTGGTCGAGTAGAAGCGGGTAGGGGTCCGGCCTCCCTGCATCGCCTTCCACTCGATCAGGGCTGATATTGTCACCACGTAACCGTCTCGGTGAAGAGTAGTGGGATCAATGTACCGCGTCTGCAGCGGGTGCGACTGATACTGATCCTCAAGAGCCACCCATCCGGCAAAGACAGGGCCCTCCCATTGCATCAGGAAGATTATGGCAAGACAACACCTCAAGCGACACATGAATATTGGCTACTATTCCCAATGGATAAGACGTTGACGATGGACAGGGTGGAGTAAGGGGATCGTTGACTATGTCGATTGACGACAAGAGAAGGAAAAATGCCGCATGTCATGCTGGTACGCGTGATTCTCATTCTGCATGACCTAACAAAAACTGGGCTCACCCTAGCTTCTTCGGATGGTCGAATCAAGCCTGGTATCGCGGATACATGATGCGAGTTGTTTAGGACTGCGGCGATGCGACGAGATTCTGATCATCTCCGGAAGGGAGCGACCCGATTTCGTGCAGCTTCAGCATATTGGTGCCGCCGACCTGGCCAGCCATGGTTCCCGATGCCACGGCCACGATGTCTCCAGAAGAACAGAGGTGCTCAGCGATAAGCCTGTGCTCCGCTTCTGCAAGCCAGAGTTCCGGTGGTCCTCCTCGATCCATGGGAAATGGCCGCACGCCCCAATACAGCGCCATCTGCCGGAGAATCGTTGCGGACGGAGTGAAGGCCAGGAGAGGGGAGGTTGGTCGATGTTTGGAGATCAGCCGTGCAGTGGTGCCCCCTTCAGTGAAGGCCACGATGGCCCGCGCTCTGACTGCCCGGGCTGCGGAGGCAGCAGCAGCTGAGATCGCCTCTGCCAGTGACAGATCGCTGGGACCAGGATCTGCCTTGATAGTCACACCAGGTTCGGTCGTGTCTTCTGCGGCACGAATCAGACGATCCATGACCTGAACCGCCTCAATCGGATAGGCCCCAACGGCCGTTTCTGCCGACAGCATCACGGCATCGCTGCCGTCAAAGACGGCATTGGCCACATCCGAGGCTTCCGCTCTTGTCGGCCTGGTGGCCTGTGTCATCGACTCCAACATCTGCGTGGCGGTGATCACCAACCGGCGCCGACGATTGGCTTCAAGAATGATGCGTTTCTGGAGAATCGGCACTGCTTCCGGCCCCATCTCCACACCCAGATCACCTCGTGCAATCATCACGCCGTCCGCACAGGTCAAAATGTCGTCGAGTGCCGTCACAGCTTCGGCTCGTTCGATCTTCGCGATGAGTGGAATGCGACATCCGTGCTGCTGCAACACAGCTCGCGCCGCCTCAATATCGTGCGGTCCTCGCACGAAAGAGAGCGCCATGTAATCGACCCCCTGGTCGACACCAAACCGAATGTCCTTCCGGTCTTTTTCAGTCAACGTTGGGGCACTGACCGCTGTGCCGGGAAGATTAATCCCTTTGTGTGAGGTAATCGTGCCGCCGATGAGAACGGAACAGTCGACGACGTCACCGTGGATGTGTTCGGCGACGAGCTCAATCAACCCGTCGTTGATCAAAATTCGTGCTCCAGCACGAAGGTCGCGTGTGAATGCTGGATAGGATATCGGAATCGCGTCAGAAACAGCATGATCTGCTGATCGTGATTCAGACACTGCCCGCAGACGGACGGACTGACCGGCCGTGACATGAATCCCTGCCTGTGGCACAAGACCGACTCGAATCCTCGGCCCTTGCAGATCTTGGATGATCGCCACTGCTGTGCCCTGCTTTGAAGAGGCCTGGCGGATTGTGGTGATCGCTGCGGCATGCGACTCGTAAGTTCCATGCGAGAAATTCAACCGGGCCGCATTCATTCCGGCGGCGATCAGCCGGTCGACAGTCACCGGCGAAGCACTCGCCGGTCCAATGGTACAGATGATCTTGGCTTTTCGCATGATCACAGATGAAACCGTTGATCCGGCTCAACCGGACTCAAGTAGTAGAATACCACAGGATCCGCCATTCGAGGATCGCAGAGAGCGGCAATGGAAGGGACTAGTGTGCTCCTCCGATAGAGACTGGATTGATAAGCACATGACGAGCACAGATTCCTTCATTTTTCTTTTCTTTTGATCGGCAGCCGTTACAATGACGTCATCACACGGACCTCCTATTCGACAGATCCCGATCGCGTTCTCACGCACGAATCGGTAAACCGTATGGCAATTCTGATTTCAGTGGCATCCGGTAAAGGCGGCGTCGGCAAGAGCGTGGTGTCAGCCAACCTGGCATTGGCTCTTGCGAAGAACGGGCGACAGGTCATCCTGGCCGACCTCGACGTCGGCGGAGCCGATGCGCACATCATGTTCGGAGAGTTGAATCCATCGGTCACCTTGACGGATTTTTTGAACAAACGAGTGCAGCACCTGGAAGAGGTGGCCATTCCCATCACGCTGCATCCTCACCTTCGTCTGATTCCTGGAACAGGTGAGACCCTGGCAACCGCGAACATGGCCTACGTGCGCAAAAAGCGGCTGATGAAGCAGTTCCAGGAACTCACGGCGGATGTCGTGGTGATCGATATTGGGGCCGGCACGAGTTACCACGCACTGGACTTTTTCCTGATGGGCGACATTCATTTGGCGGTTGCAACGCCCGAACCAACCTCGGTATTAGACCTCTACCGATTCATTAAGTTGGCGGCAATCCGTCGTGTCTTGGCATGCTTTCTCGCACGCAGCCCAATGTCGGAGATCCTCTCCAACCGAGACTTCAGCAGTATCGAAGAGGTCATGGATGTTGTAGGTGCCACCGACATGGGAGGACGTGAGGCAGCCGCTGCCGTGCTACAATCATTCCGGCCCGGGTTGATCATCAACCGGGGATCCGAGAGTTCTCGGGTCAACGTCCTCTACCTTCGGAAGATCCTGCATCAGTACGTCGGAGGGGACTTGATGCTCGTGGGAGAAGTGCCTGAGGACCCGGCCGTACCTCAAGCCATTCGAAAATTCCTACCCGTGATTGAAGCGGCACCAACCTCACTTGCCGCCAAGGGACTCCTGACGCTTGCCACGGCCGTCGAGCAACTGATTGCCGAACACATGGGGACAACCAAAGATGAAATGAACCAACCCCAAAAAAGGCAGACGGCGATTGTGTTCTCTAAGACCGATAAGACAGAAGTGACTACTCCGCTGCCTGCGCCTACTCCAGTGACATCGGAGGTCCCGATTACGCCCTACACATCAATGGTTACTAATATAGCCGTCCCTGGCCCGCAGGTTGGGAAAAAGGCCGTATAGCAGATACGAAGGGCTGTTAAAACCCTAATTCTTTTTCGAGGTCGGCTTTTTTCTTATCGAATTGCTTTTGTTGGGCTTCACTTTTCTGGTTGAACATGCCCTTCATGCTCTCGCCGGCTTTCTCCATGGCCCGCTGAGACTCCTCACTTTTCTTCCTAATATGAGCAGACATATCCTTGGCCTTGGGTGAACCGGCAAATTCGTAGTACATCATCGCCTGCCCCTGTGTAAAAGTTGGGTCGGCACGCTTCATGATGGTATCGCCGCGTTGCTCAGCACGGTCTTTCGCAGGCTTGTCTCCACCGGGAACGTATTTCATCCATAGCGCAGCACCTCTCAGCTTTTCGAGTGATTGTGCACTGGCTTTACCCAGTTCTCCGATGTTCCCGGTCAACCCCTGTGCATCTTTCTCCTCAGCCTTCATCAGCCGATCAGCATTGGTGGAGGCCACCTTTGTGAGTTCTTGCCGGAATGCCGGTGGGGAACTATAGGGTTGTCGCGATCCGGTGCTTGGATCGACCGGTCCATATCGCCCGTTATCAATATTCCAAGCTGCCTCAAATAGACGCAGGTCTTCTGGTTTCACCTGAACAGCCTTCACGAGGACACGGTTGGCTTCCTGATAGTCGCCGATCGCTTCGTAGTACCGAAAGGCTGTCGCCTGGCCATCCGGCCGTCTTGGATCATCGGCGTACAGTGCCCCTTTCGTTTCTGCGGCCTTAGCCAGATCACGCCCCAGCTTTGTGATGTTCGCCTTGGCTCGACTCACTGCATTCTTGTCATACCGATCCATACAGTCGTCGGCCACGATCCGAAGATAGGCATCAAAGAGAGCGGCAGACTGACCGCCTTGTTCAGCTTTTTGCAGGGCAGCTGATCGGGCCAAAGCAGCTTGCTTTTCTTCGTCGCCCGAACAGGGGTCGTCCGCGTAGACGGCGGGAGCCATCAGTGTGATCAGCATAAGGGAATAGCCTGCTGTTCTTGTGATAGACATCACTCTTGTCCTCCGTTACTTGCCGAAAAGTCCCTTCATCATCTTATTGACATCAGGCATTTGTTCGCCGAGGCTCTCTTTAGCTTGGTTCTCTCGAGACCGTCTCTGCTGCCGCGCGTTTTGTTTCATCTCATCCATATTGGGCATACCACCCATTCCCATCATGGTACCCATATCGTTCTTGGTATAGCCGGCGGGAATTTCAAAGAGCGCGGGATCTTGCTTTTCGATCTTCAGATTGGTCAGCTCACTGGTCATTCGCATCTTCCGGTCACCTTCTTTCGACAGCATATCCATCTTGACGGTGATACCCTCCTTTGTCGTCCAGAAGAAGCCGCCGAATTTCCCGGAACCGTCCTTTTTCACGGCAACAATCTTGGACTTCGTGGTCTTCAGACCATTGATGGTTTCCTGCCCCACTTCGGCCTGCTCCACGATATCAAAGGCATCCATTCCCGATGCATTGGAGGCATCCATCGGCATTTCCATGTACATATTGCCCATCAACTGCCAGACCACCTTCTTGTCCTTCCGAATAATCGAGACCATACCTTCCGATCCACCCATCTCCATCCGATCCTTCTCGACCGTGTGGTAGATGCGTGATTTCATCGTCATACCGCCTTCCGTCTCCATCATGCTGTCCGCCGAGTAATCGACTTTCACTTCGGGCGGTGGGGCGGCAGTCACAGTAAGCGGAACAAGTACGGCGCACGTCAGCAGACCAACATCACGAAGTAGTCTCATATGCATGTCCTCCTGGAGAAAAGTCTGTGTGAGTGACTGGAGCCTATCGGGATCCGAAGGAGTGCGTCAATACGTAGAACCATACGGACGGGCATTAGGAGATGAGCAGTGCGATCGGAAAGGTCGCGGTATAGCCATCGTTCGTTTCTGATGGCTGCAACATTAGACGATCACCTCCGTCACGAAAGATGAAATCATGGTGATTGCGCACGCGGCGGCGACCATTCGACGAGTAGGGGAATGCCTTATGCACGTGCTCTGTCAGGTCATCGGGAAAGTACATTTGTGACGTGAATTCATATCTTTTTCCAATGGCCGGCGCTGTGCGGATCTTGACATGAATGTGCACGGTCCGAATGGGATACCAGCCTGGATAGATCGTGTGGAATTGTGCGGTTCCTTGAGCATCGGTGAGTTGGTATCCTCGCAAGAACTTTTGTCCTGTCGTATCAAATGCAGGGTCTTGAACATCGGAATAGACGCCTCTCGCATCGCAATGCCAGATGTCGACTTGGGCATCGGGTAGCGGTTGGCAGTGACCTGCCTTGAGACGTTTGACCTGGAACGCGATGGTCAATGGCACGCCGGGAGTCATCTGGTTACTGGCAGGATCTGACCGAATATCCGATCGATGCAGTCGTTCATCGAGAAAGTAGGGCCCCTCAGTTTGCTCAGGACGGACGATGCAGAGCGAGCGAGCAGTCGGAGCAGTTTGAGCGAGACCTTGGCTACCACCGATAAGATACGTGGCACTCGTGGCTACCAATATACTCAGTAGCCGGCGTCGAGACAGAAGATCCTCAACTTGTTCGTCTGTCTTTTTCATTCAACCTGTACCTTCCGATTGTGGCGGGGTTTCTAAGGGATCTATCGCTACCTGCCTCTCAGTCTTGGATGCACCGCACTTGGAGGTGGAGGAGGAGCCGACGGCCCTGGTGAAAAGCCACGAGAAGGGCCATAGAATCCTCCTCCGTAGTAACCTCCGAAACCACCGAAGGGTCTCCCCCAATACCCACCATACGGCAAGAACCCGCTATACCCGTAGGGCGGGTAATAGTATCCATAGTATGGGCTTCGATCTCGTCGTCTCTGAGCAGCGATACTGCTCCAATCGATGATGTGTTTCACCGCAAGGATGGGGTAGGTATAGTCGCTGTCATCAAGTGCTCTTGTGGTCTGGCCTTTCACGGTCCCAATCACGGTAATAGGCGTGCCTTGGGGAAGGCTTGCCGGATCAAGAAATTGTTCTCGAACCGCGAGAAACCGGCCTTCAGATCGAAGCCGTTCTTCCGTCAAGGTTCCTTCTTTTTCGGTCGGCAGTTGCAAGATTTCCAACTCTGTTCCTGCTTCCGTCCGCTTGGCTCGAATGACGCTCCCGCCGATCATGACCGTTCGCCCGATATATTCGCTGGGCGCTTGCTTCAAGTCCGCAAAACGGACAGTCGTATCAATCTCCTGTTCCAATCCCAGAGGAACTCCGAGCAACTCCGTATCTCGTTGGACCTGATGGATCGATTCCGCACAAGCAGAACACAGGAGTGCCCCACCAACCAGGGGAGCGAGCATCATCATGCGTGACATAGTCATTCTCCTCTCCTAGAAGTGATACGACAGCCCGCCCAGGATATGCTGTGCGCGATAATTGCCGCTGAAGCCACCGAGATCACCAAATGCCTGATCAAACTTCAAGGTTGCCCCTCCATACTTATACTCCCCGAAGAGCGCGATCTTCGGCGTGACGAATGCACGAAGACCTGCCAGCACATTCCAGGCTGCGGCTACATCAGAGTCACTTCGTACGGTCGCCGTATCACCGATGTGAGCGATCGCCGCTCCTATGCCGGCACCAATGTAGGGCTGAAACGTTCGGCCTGGGTATCGTGCAATAACATTGGCCCCGACCGTGGTGACTCGCATGTGGATCCCTGGATCTGAATCCAGCTGCTTGAGGTGTGGTGTCGTATGAAGAACTTCACCTTCGATCCCGATCCAGCTATGACCGGGGAAGTATCCCACTTTGGCGCCATAGGCAATCGAGTTTTGGAGATCAAAGTCGACAAGTGGACCGGGAACTCCGGCCTGGCTACCAGTTCCGGCAATGCTATTAATCCGATCGGCAAAGTTCACTCCCGCAGTTCCGGCCACATACATTTCTGCAGATGCGGGAAGAGTCAATGCCATGATACAGGCGAACCCTATCGCAACGAGGCTGATGAGAAGACGCGGTCTATCCTTTTCCATCTTCGACCTCCAGTGAATCATCATAACAGATGTTTTGTCCGTGCAAGCCCCCCCGCTCAACATACAACGTTGGTCGCCAATCATGACGTTCTAAATTATTCGTGTTCCATCTCAACACAACCTCATAAATTCCAGAATCTACAAGATCTCCGCATGATGACCGGATCCCGCATGCTCACCAGCAGATTCTCTCTTGGACTCTACATGTCACCTATGGTACATCACGTACGTGGCACAACCATGAGGATCGATTTCGCGTACGTCACTTTGAACGGAGGAACCGATTATGGGATTGATGGATCAGATGGGACAAGTAGTTGGTGGTTTTCTGGGCGGGCAGAGTGCACAGAACCCGCTGCTCCAAGCCGTCACCAGCTTGCTGGGCAACAACAGCAACCTTGGCGGACTCGCGGGGCTGGTTCAGGCCTTTCAGAAAAACGGATTGGGAGAGATCGTGAATTCGTGGGTCAGTACGGGGCAGAATATGCCGGTGACGCCGCAACAGATTGAGCAAGGTCTCGGAGGCGATCTACTCACACAGCTCGCAAGTACGGCCGGGTTGTCTCCGCAAGATACACGTTCACAATTGTCTACCCTGCTTCCGAACCTGATCGACAAATTAACCCCGAACGGAAAAATCGAGGCCGGTCTATTGGAGCAGCTTCTCAAGCTGGTTCAAGGAAAATAACAGGTAGATCTCATGTGTCCCGATGGTCGGCATTCATTAATGCGGACGAGCGGGACACACACCATCGTCTGCTCTCTAGACTTGTTCATGAATACAACGGCCGTTGGTTATTGAGCAGTCATTTCTGTAGCCTCTTCATCATGTCCTCTGGTCAAACCAAATCCACCACATCACAACCAGGATCACGACCACCGAACCCAGCTGTGGTCTGGGCGGCCATCGGGTTGGTCTGTCTATCTGTGCTCTGGGCGGTTCGAACCCCTTCTTCCCAATTATCACTGACGACGTCCACGGAAACATCGCTCACACCAGACAAAGTGCCGTTAGTAACAGGGGAGGAATCGTTCAGCGAGCTGTTTATACATGCCGGATGCGCGGTCTGCCATGTGATCCCTGGTATTCCTGGAGCCAACGGCCACGTCGGTCCCGCCTTGATACTCGGCACCACCGGAATACAGCGACTCAACGATCCGACTTACTACGGACAAGCCAAGACGGTCCATGAGTATATCGTGGAATCCATTTTGGATCCTCAGCGCTTTGTGGTTCCGGGATACCCGGAACACACCATGCCGGCCTGGTATGGGTCTAAACTCAGCGCGTTAGCCCTTGAAAAGATTGCCGTGTACCTTGAGCAACAGACTCGTGAAAACTAAGAAGGACTGGGTTGCGTGGATGACATCTGGGATCAGTCCGCACCAAGTGTGAGAGGGGAACATAAACTTTATCGTTTTCGGAAGGGTGTCACGTTTCCAGATGGGCCTCCCTGAATTTTGAATGCATCCGAACCAGGACCCGTCCCCGGCTGTTTATCAAGCAGCGCGTTTACGGCCTCATCGCCTTTGAGCCCCTCCAGTTTGATTTTCAAGCGGAGGTTATTCGCACTATCGGCATTGATCAGGGCCTGCTCCAGCGAAATCTTATTCGCCTTATAGAGTTGAAATAAGACATGGTCGAAGGTCTGACACCCTTCATCGGTTCCTTGTTCCATGGCTTCTTTCAAGGTATCGATCTCAGCCTTTTTGATCAAGTCCTTGATGCGTGGCGTATCCATCATAATTTCTAATGCAGGCACGCGCTTTCCATCAAGGGACGGAATCAGTCGCTGCGAAATCACGGCCCGCAAGTTCAAGGAAAGCTGCAGATAAATCTGAGCATGACGTTCAACTGGGAAAAAATTCATGATCCGTTCGATCGCCTGATTCGCGTTATTGGAGTGCAGCGTGGCAATACAGAGATGACCAGTCTCGGCAAAGGTGATCGCCGCTTCCATCGTCTCGGTATCTCGCACCTCGCCGATCAGAATCACATCCGGAGCTTGACGAAGGGTGTTTTTCAACGCGCTCTGGAAGGTCAAGGTATCGAACCCGACTTCACGCTGGGTGATGAGTGATTTCTTGTGTTGGTGGACGAATTCAATAGGATCCTCGACCGTAATGATATGGCCGGGGTACACGGCATTGCGGTGGTCGATCATTGCCGCCAACGTCGTTGACTTTCCTGAACCGGTCGCACCGACGACCAGCACTAGGCCACGTTTGGTCATCGCAACGTCTTTGATGATCGGAGGAAGTTGGAGCTGCTCGACTGTCTGGATTTCCGCCTTGATGTGTCGAAACACCAGCCCGACATTGCCCCGTTGTCTGAAGATGTTGACGCGGAACCGACCAAGTTCCTTGTAATAGAGCGCCAAATTCATCTCCATCTTTTCTTCGAATTCACTTCGCTGCTGCCCACGCATGAGCGCCAAAGCCAGCGCTTCAAGCTGCTCGTTCGTAAAGGGCGGTGCCTCCGTCTGTTCAGTTGCGCCATGCACCCGATAAATCGGTGGGGCGTCGATCGTCAAGTATAGGTCTGACGCTTCACGCTCTACCATGACTTTTAAGAGGCTTCGAACATCCATGGAGGTACTCCGCCGTTGCTATCGCCTATGCAGCTGACGCCCCAAATAGATTCGGATTCATGCTACGAGACTGCGCTTCTGCCTTATGCACGACTCCACGTGTCGCGAGATCAACCAATGCCATATCCATCGTTTGCATCCCGTCTTTTTGACTGGCCTGCATGATGCCTGGGATTTGATGCAACTTGGCCTCACGAATCAGGTTTCGTACGGCCGTCGTCGCCACCATGATTTCTAACGCTGCGACCCGTCCTCCGGTTTTCTTCTTCAGCAAGGTTTGGGTAAGCACCGCTTCCAAAGCTTCAGAGAGCTGCGTCCTGATCTGCGCCTGCTGCGCGGGGGGGAATGCGTCAATGATTCGATCGATTGTCTTCGGTGCGCTTGAAGTGTGGAGGGTGCCGAAAACCAAGTGTCCGGTTTCCGCCGCCGTCAACGCCAGTTGAATGGTCTCCAAATCCCGCATTTCTCCCACGAGTACGATGTCCGGATCCTCACGCAGCGCCGACTTCAAGGCATTCGCGAAGGAGAGGGTATGCACACCGAGTTCCCGTTGATTGACCAGACACTTCTTGGATTTGTGAACAAACTCGATCGGATCTTCGATGGTAATGATATGCCCTTCGAACGTATTGTTCAGATAATCCACCATCGCGGCCAGCGTCGTCGATTTCCCGGATCCTGTCGGTCCGGTCACCAAAATCAAGCCTTTCTCCTTATCACAGAGTTGCCTGAGAATCGGCGGCATACCGAGCTTCTCGAGCGGAAGAATCGTCGTGGGAATATTTCGGAAGACAGCGCCGAGCCCTCGCTGCTGGACAAACACGTTGACTCGGAACCGTGCGATGTCCCCGAGCTCAAAGGAAAAGTCACACTCGCGTTTCTCTTCGAAGGACTTCCGTTGAGCATCGTTCATCATGTCGTAGATCAACGCGTGTGTTTCATCGGGCGTCAGCGGGGGATGATCGAGTTTCTTGAGATCACCATGAATACGAATCATCGGGGGCTCGCCTGCACTAATATGACAATCGGACGCGCCTTCCTTGACCGAGAACGTCAGCAGCTTGGAAATATCCATTCCATGTGACCCCTGGTAAATGGGTTATAGCGAGGATGGAAACACCCTGTGCATCATGCCATAGCACTGCCTGAAAGCAAGAAAATAGCCGGAAGGCGCCGCGCGGCGTGGAGCGAGTTAGAGGAGGCCTGTTTCACGACCGGCGAGCATCACGGCCTGTAGGGCTGCATCAAGTTGGTCCGTGGTGTGCGCTGCCGTTACTGTAAACCGAATCCGACTCGTACCGTCAGGCACAGTCGGTGGCCGAATAGCAGTGGCATACACACCGTGGGTGAGAAGGCGATCAGCGAACGCGGAGGCCTTAGCTGCGTCTCCGACCAGAACAGGAAGAATGGGGCTAACGGTGGGTGTCAGACGAAACCCTTGATTCCGGAGCCCATTGAATAGGTATTGGCGATTCGCCCAAAGCCGATTTCTCCGCTCCGGCTCCCGCTCAACGACAGTGAGGGCGGCCGAGGCTGCCGCCGCCACGGCAGGGGGAAGCGCCGTGGTAAAAATAAAGGACCGTGCCATGTTGAGTAAATACTGCACAAAGTCATGGGATCCGACAACATAGGCCCCGTAACCGCCGAGGGCCTTACCGAGTGTTCCCATATGAAAGGGGACTCGTCCCTCCAGACTGAATTGCTCGATCGTGCCACGGCCGGTAGCCCCCATGATGCCGGTTCCATGAGCATCATCCACATACAAGACGGCATCGTATCGTTCTGCCAGCACAACCAGATCGGCCAACGGCGCTAAATCGCCGTCCATGCTGAAGAGGCCTTCCGTGATGATAAGGGTACGACGATTGCTGGCCCGTCGTCGCAGAAGTGTTTCAAGATGCGCACAATCCCCATGCCGAAACACCCTGAAATCAGCCTGACTCAATCGACAGCCATCAATCAAACTGGCATGGCATAAACGGTCGGCAATGATCAGACCACCCTGTCCGACAAGATTTGGGATCACGCCGACGTTGGCGAGATATCCAGCTCCGAATACCAACGACGCTTCTGTCCGCTTGAACCTTGCTAGGTCCAGTTCAAGACTGGCGTGAGGAGGAAGCGTACCACTCACCAGCCTCGATGCCCCAGATCCCACTCCATATCGTTCCGTTGCCGCGATGGCGGCCTGCACTACTTCAGGATGTGTGGCAAGACCAAGGTAATCGTTGGACGAGAGCAAGATCACCGGGCGTCCGGCATAGGTGATGATCGGTCCCGTCGCAGACTCCAACGGCGACAGCGCGCGTCTCAATGATTGTTCAGCAAGTTGTTGGAGTGTGGTTCGAACATGGTCGTTCAACACATTGATTCTCCGATGCGTCGGATCCCAGAGAGGCGGAGCCCTCCCCCTGTGGCTCGATTGCATTGACAAGCTGCGCCGCCGTTCAGTATAAAACAACGGTTCTACGACAGAAAGCCAGTCTTGATTCGCAAAGGAGTGAATGGGGCCAGATGACGTACCGAATAAAAGTTCCGCCTCGCACCTTACCGGTTGGTGAAGAACAGCTCGTGAGTGGACTGGAGCACTGGCTCATCGGGCTTAAGAACTATCGATGGTCCTTGGTGGTCGGATTTGTGCTGCTCCTCCTGATGGGAATGGGGCTGTGGGGACTGTTTTGGTATGAGGAACAGAACGCCAGCAAGGCCCAAGAACTCGAGCGGGAAGCGACACTTCGCCTATTTACGCGACCATCCAATGACCCACAAAAAGCAACCACGAATCTCAAAGAGGCGATTGCACTGTACAAACGGGTGCTTGATGAGTATCCACGTACCCCGACAGCTCCACTCGTACAATTCAGCTTAGGAAATGCGTTCCTTCAATCCAACGACGTTGATTCAGCAATCGATGCGTATAAGCGATTTGCGTCTACTTATGGTTCCAACACGTCGCTCCTCGGGCTGGTATACCAAAAATTGGGGTATGCGTATCTTGTCAAAGGAGATCTCGACCAGGCAACTGGCGCGTATTCATCGATCCTCAATATGTCTGGGGCCATGAACCGAGACTATGCGCTGTTTGAACTTGCTCGGCTTGAGGAAAATCGTTCAAAGCCAGACGAAGCTTTGAAGCATTATCAGGAGATCCTGAAGACATACCCCAATTCGCCACTCGCGAGTGAGGCTGCAGTGCGTGTGAAGGTCATTGAGGCTAAGAAAAATCCTGAGCCTGCTCCGGCCGCCGCGGCATCAGCTCCCTCCAAGCCTTCCAAACCGTAGCGATTATTGCAATGACGTGCAGTCGGGGAGGCCTCCTTTCAGGAGCCCTCCCGCTGCTACCGGGCAAGATTCAGCAGTTCACCCGCTCGAATGCTGAGACCAGAAATATTGTTCCGGGCCTTGATGGTTTTGATGGGAATTCCGAACTTTCTTGAGATCTTCCCAAGCGTATCACCAACCCGCACCCGATACTGGTGAGCGGAAGCCAACCTGGGGTGCGGACTCTCCCGTTCTGGAATCATCCTCAGAGGAGGGAACTTGTGGGTCGGAACTCGCTCGATCAGTTCTAACACTTTTGAGCTCATCCCAACTGGAACCTTCAGATGGTATGCGGCATCATCCGGGGGAGTCGCGTCTCGACGCAACTCCGGATTCAGTAACCGCAGTTCGTTGTAAGGAATACCAGTTACGTTTGCAATGGCTCGGAAATGTAATGGGCGCGTCACGACAACTTCCTCAAATTCATGAGGGGGGACCGGATTTTGAGCAAAACCATACTGGTCCGGATTTCGAGCAATGATCGTCGCAGCCATGATACGTGGCACATACTGTTTCGTTTCCAACCTGATCAACTTGGTCCGAGAGATCTCAGAGAACGATTCAGCTTGGGCCTTATGAAGCGCACGTAATACCTTTCCTTCTCCGGCATTATAGGCTGCCATTGCTAGAGGCCAGGCCCCAAAAATATCATATAAATCCCTAAGATACCGGGCTGCTGCCACCGTCGACTTAATCGGATCTCGCCGTTCATCTACATAGTGATCGATACGTAATCCATACAGTTTTCCCGTGCCTTTCATAAACTGCCATGGGCCTGTTGCCTTAGCCCTCGAATAGGCGTACGGATTGAATCCACTTTCAACCAAGGACAAGTGCACGAGATCGCTTGGCAGGTTGAATTCCGCAAAGATGTTTTCGACCAGCGGACGGTAGCGATTGAGCCGCACAAGCCACTGTTCGAATCGATCCCGAATTGAGGTGTTAAAAAAACGGATGTGACTCTGTACCGACGGATCGATCTCCACTGGAATATTATAGAGCGTCTCCTGAGACCCTGCCGATCCTGCGCTTGCTGTAGCCTCGCCCGAAGAGGTCTCAACGGAATTGTCGCCGGCGGAAAGGTCCGGAGGCGACGCGGTCAGTTCAGGTTCCAAGGGAACGAGATTAGGATCCAGATCATCGCTGTTTTCTTGAGCCGAATCGATCCCTTCCAGTAAAGGCTCCTGAACGACAGGGGAGGCAGAGGGGGAAGACTGGCTCACAGAAACTGCGTCTTGCCCCAAACCTTGACAGGGCAGCACCAATAGTAGAGAGCCGACCACGCCTACGGCCGAAATTTGTGCAGTCCAACCGAATCGCTTCACGCTCGTCCCTCCAGGAGACAACATGAGGGAGAGCCTATCGGTCCTCCGTAAACTTGTCAAGAAATCGACCGGACGCCCGGTTCCTTGATCATCCGGTCCGAGCGCGACCACAAAGACCCATCACTACTTTTTCAGTTTCTGGAGACCTGCAGAACAGGTATCAGGTAACTCGATGAAAAGACCCAGTTCCGTCTGCAATGTTGCCGTTCGATTCCTTGACAGGCTCCCTGGGCAAATGGTAGCGTACGCCCTCTTCAAACTTCTATCCTACCGAATTTACATTGTTATTTTGTGAGGAGGTATTGATCAATGCTGAAGCGCTATCTCTTGGCCCCTGGACCGACTCCCGTACCCCCGGAGGTGTTGCTGGCGATGGCTCGTCCGATGATCCATCATCGCGCCCCAGAGTTCGACCCGATCTTTGCCGAGGTGCGCGAGGGGCTGAAATGGCTGTTTCAGACGCAAAATGATGTCCTGATGCTTGCTGCATCCGGCACCGGCGGAATGGAAGGCTCGGTGTCGAACTTTTTATCGCCTGGAGACAAAGCCCTGTACGTGAACGCCGGAAAATTCGGCGAGCGATGGGGCAAGCTGTGCAAAACATTCGGCGTCCAGTCGACTGAAATCAAGGTTGAATGGGGCCGTGCGATCGACCCTCAACAGGTCGCCGAGGCCCTAAAAAAGGATCCTTCAATCAAAGCAGTCTATGTGCAGGCAAGCGAGACCTCAACCGGCGTGTCGCATGACGTCAAGGC
>JAEURV010000266.1 GCA_016788465.1 Nitrospira sp.
GCAGCGAGTCTGTGGGGTGTACTATCCTCCTATGCAGGCACAACGAAAGACGGATCCTCTCCGATAGGACCATCGCATTCCGGCATCGTAGCGCCAACAGTGCTTGAAAGGGGCGGAGCAGTGGAAGCGAGGCAAACACCATCTACTGTACCGACTGGAGAGAGCGCCATGGTCTTACGGACAATCCCGAGCCTCTCGACAGAGGTTTCGGTGAGTGGTCTGACGTTGGTGCCCTATGTTGCGGCGGGGTTTGGCGGTGGCTATGTCACGGAGCGGGATCGGGCCCTCCATACTGTGCCTTCGACCTCATTGGCTCCTGCTTCAACCGCGATCGGACTGAGGAACTTCGTTGGTCCCCATCTCATCCCAAACGAAGTGCACCTTGGCATTCGTGTCCCATTTTGATCTTCCCCAAGCTGACGGTTCCTCGCCTGCAGGTGACTCCGATATTCTGACATGTCTGATGCAGAAGAGAGGTGTTCCATGAAACAGGGGTATAGGCTCATACTGGTCGATAAAGACGGTGTGCTCGTCAGTGAATTTCAATTGACGGAGAATGCTCTCCGTCAGCCGGAGGATTTTGTCGCGAAGTTACGAGATGCGGTGGAGTCTATAGAAGAGGAGGAACCGTAAGGTTACTCTTGGCCCAAGAGCACCAGAGTCACGTGGGCAGGACAACCCGCCTGCCCACCGTTCCTCTAGTAGAGTCAGATCACTTTCCGACTTTTAAAAGCCACCCGTCCGCACGCTGACAGAGCGTGAGCCCTTCAGCAAAAATGTCGACCCGGACGTAGGATCCTGTTGCGCTGGCAGGCAGTTTGCCTTTGACCAAATATCCGTTACCTTGTGGTGTGATTGTAACAGGGACTTTCTCATCCTTGACGGTGACCTTCAGGCTATCAATACGGGTGGCCTTCGACGCCAGGAATGAAAAGTCTGACTTCGGCGCGGCCTCATTGCCCTTTTCATAGGAGTATGGGGGTGGTGTAAAGGCGGAAAAAATTACGTCCGCACAGGAACCCTCTGCAGTGCCAATATTTGGGCTGGCATCGTAGGCCCAGACGTGGCTCCCCACGCTCCAGATCATGATTGCCAGAACAAGCTGTACAAGATTACGCAGACTCACGGTTATGCCTCTCTATAAAATGTGGATGATTAGGCCAGTAATGATAGAGCGCCGGTATTTTCTACGTCTGAAAGAGAAAAAACAACCCCCCTTTCCATCTGCTTGGCCGGGAGATTTCGGGAATGTGGATACCCCCCCTCACGTGGCTAGACCCGATGTGATTAGTGCGTCTACCAAGGTCCTACCGATCTTGGAAAAAACTACCCGGTCCATGAGCATGGGATGTGCTGTTTGTTGGAGGAGGCTGAGAGGATAGCGACAAGACGGTGTACTGGTCCTCACCGGCGAGGTCGAAAAATCCCGCAAGACTTCGTTCTGAGGTTTCACCGAACCCAGATTGGATACTGTAGTAGTCGTTACCTCCTTCGTCCACAAAGATGGCCCAGCCGCTGTGATCCGCCTTCCCAAGGCCGGTCGTGCGATCTAATGCGTAGCTATCATGGCCGGTTCCGGCATCAATGGTTAAGCTGACGCCGTGGTCCCATGCTACTCCACCATTATAGTAAGGGCCTGTCGATCGATACCGATCATCCCCCTGGCGGTCGATGAAGAGTGCGACCCCATGATGGGCGGAAGCACCATGGCCATAGCGGGCAGCCTGGTAGTCGTCCTCACCGTCGAGATCGAGCAAGACTCCGGCACCGAAAAAATAGCCCATGCCCTGAGAGAAGTTTGCGCTCCGATATTGATCTCGTCCCTTGAGATCCACCAAGAGTCCAATACCTCCAGCTAGACCCTTGGCTCTCCATTCAGCGTGTTTCGTCAGGACTCGTGAGCCGGCGCCTGTGCCAAGGCCGAAGCAGTCGTATTGAAAAAGTGGATCGCCGGGTTTGGCTTGTGGGGCATCTTCGGCATTGTAGGCGCTAGGAATGGTATCTCCACATTGGTACTGATCATTCCCTTCGACATCGATGACGGTTCCGACGCCGAGCGGCCCACCAAAGCCGAGGGCAAATCCATGACTCTGATAGTGATCGTTGCCTGCAATATCGACCAAGAGCCCTAATCCGGCAATCGCTGCGCCAAGAGTCAATCGGCTGCCCTGGTACTGGTCATTTCCCTGTGCATCGACCAGGATGCCAAGTCCCCCAAATCCCGTTCCTCCCGATCCAGGAGGAAGTTCATAGCTGTCATCTCCAGACCGGTCGAATAGCAGTCCAACGCCGAGTCGGCCGGTGGCGACTCCTAATGGTGCTCCGCGGTAGCGGTCATTGCCTCCCAAGTCGATCACGACGGCATTCCCATGTTGTGCATCATGGGATGCCCCAATGAGTCCTTGATAGGTGTCGTCTCCGCCAAGATCGATGAGAAGGGCAATCTGTCCATCCAATTCATACGCATTGGTGCCTGGGCCTCCGATTACGATGAGTCCTTCGGGCGTATTCTGGACAAGCCTGATCTCGCCGCTGATGCCCGAGGGAATCTCCGTCTGGGTAACGGGATCCGGAAATGCCTCCGCCAGTTCTTCGAGCCACCGCATATTGGTCAACTGCGCCAGAACGTAGCTTGCGGCAAGGAGATGTTCGTA
>JAEURV010000180.1 GCA_016788465.1 Nitrospira sp.
AGTGTGGGAAGAGGCGGGGGTGTATGTCGAACTCACCCAGCTCCTCGGTGTCTTTGCGGGGGAACGGTTCTCCGTGCGGTATCCGAATGGGGATCAGCTCTCGGGGGTAGAGACGGTGTTTGCCGCGCGGGTGATCAGCGGCAGGCCGCGAGCTGATCAGGAAGAAACTTCCGATGCAAGATTCTTCCATCCAGGCGAAATTGTGGCGCGGGCTTGCTATCCCCATTTTCTGGAGATCTACCAGGCTGTGCACCAGGACCAACATCATTCCTACTTTAAATCGGCCACCTGGCGTCCTCCAGTAGGAGAGTGAAGAACTCCCGCATTGTCGCTCGCGTGCCGCTTTTGAGATAGGAGATCCGGACTGCGAGAGATAGGCGCACAGTCGTCTCTTGTGAATGTCGCGTTTGTTCTCTCGCACATCCACCACGTTATGGGGTTGAACTAGAGGCTTCTGGGTTGTATGGTGCATTCAGGTCGGTGTACTCAGTGTGGACACCCCGTCGGCATGAGGTTGTGGTAAGTCAACGACCCTGCTGTCTTATGCGAATTCTAGTCGGAAGGTGATGCTGTTCGCGCTGAGGTAAGTTGCGCTCACGTTGAGCAGACAGTCGCATGGTATCTGTCCACCTGTTCACAAAGGAGTGTGTCCTATGGCGGAGGTCACGGAGCAGATCACAAAGGCTCTCGAACATTTCAAGCAGCAGCGCGATGAGCTGCAAGTGCAGTTGCATCTGGCGAAGGCAGAAGCGAAGGACGAATGGGCTCGGCTGGAGACTCAGTGGGAGGATATCAAGCCGAAGCTGGAGGCCGCGAGGGAAGAAGTAGGGAAAACCGCGGTGTCCGTCGGCGATGCATTGAACCAGGCGATCGAAGAACTGAAGAAGGGCTATGAGCGGCTGCGGAGCCGACTCTAATCACGATGTTGAAAAAGCCCGCCAGCGTTGCTCTCGCGTCGCTGGGCGGGCTTTTGAACCTCCTGCGCATTTCTTTGTCGCGATCCACTACCTTGACGCTTCAAGGTGTGCGAGATCGTTCTCCGGTAAGATGCTAAGCCAGCTGGCACCGGGAGTTGTAGCCAGGGGCGGGTTTTACCTGCCTGCCCCTTCTAACCAGTGTGGTGACTCATTGCGGTCTGGACTTGCTTGTATGCAGGACCAATCCATGGGCGTCTTCTCCAGTCACCGACCGGTCATCGTATAAAACGCGTATCATTAAGTCTGTTACCGGCCTGAGCTGCCGCGTCCTCTCCTAACGCTCCTAAATCGATCCTCCCATTATCGCGTTGTTCGTCCGCAGTTCTTGTATCAGTTTGAGTTAGTGAGGTTGGCTGCGATAAACAGAACGGCATCATTTTTGATCGTCGTGCTTTGGTCACGCGAGGGACCTCTCGGGTTTCTAGATGGCTATGCCGAATATCCCCTTGTTTGTACTTGTACGTACGTGGTACTAGACAGGCCACGGCTTCTTCCAACCGAGGCAGTGGCCCCTCTCACGTAGCGCGGCGTCGTGAAATCTCTCACGACTGGACATCGGTTGCCCCGCTGTTCTTGGAGCACGAGCTCTCTATCAATAACTTCAAGTATGAGTAAGGAGGACTCACGATGCCACTAGAGCTGCCGCGTCATGAATTACAAGTGCGTAAGGGAACCATATTCAAGGAATATGAATATGCGGAGCAATATGATCGAGTAGAAGGACTGGCTCAAAAAAAAGAGAAAGCGGCTGGCAGGGACACCAAGAATCCTGAGAAACGGGCTGCCCGGTCCGCAACCAGTATCGTGGCGGATGCGCAGAAAAGTTTGAAGGCAGCGACAACCCGATTGACGGAGATTAGTACGGTGCAGGTCAACGACCTTGACCTTGTCTCCGAATTGAGGAGACAGGCGAAAGAAAGCAGTACGGACTTAGCGGGTTATTTTAATGACTATAAGCTCTCATTAGAGAAAAAAGACCTTTCGAAACTCGATATCCAACTGTTCGAATTGCTGGAACTTGCCGAGCAGAAGGGAGGCATTGGCCATTGGCTTGAGCAATGGAATGCGCTGATGCGGGATCCGGCTCAGAGGACGGATGTGAGCAAGATGGCCGATATTGCCGACTCGATCAGAGCAGGGATTGAGTTTCAGATGGCACTGCTCGAGCAGAACTTTAGCAAGGACCCAGATCTGGAGAAGACCGTTGTGGAGCACTATGTGCGCACACACTTGAGCAGCATCGCGTTCGAAATCTCGCGACAGGTGTCTGAGGCGCTGCAAGGACGATTCGAAACAGGCAGTCCACTCAGTGCTGCTCGGAACGCCCTCAAAGGGGAGGACCCTCGTGAGGGCCAAGCCAAAGCAATACAACAAGCAGTTACAAATCTGTCCGTCCATGAACTGATCAAGGAAAGGGATGGTAAACAAAGTTCAGGAGTGCAGCTTCCAAGTCCTGAGCCCGTGGTCGTATCACTGCGGGAGTGGCAGGAGGCTGCGACTACTATGTCGGCGCTTGTTCAAGCTATTGGAGGGCCAAATTATCCTGGAGCGCAGATGGAGCTGTCGATCGCGCGGCAGTTGATGGAGAAGCAGATTACAGCAGTGAACAGTCTCGGCGAGGCGGCAAAGGAGGTCTTTAACCAGCAGAGTAGCCTTAGTGCGTCGGGCTATTCTCCCATTACAAAGGATGCCACCTTGTTTCAGCTCTCTCATATTGCCAGTACTCTGCTCGAACAACATCGGTCCTGGGCCGCACAGCTTAAGAATCCAGAGGCGAAGAAGAAACTGCTTGCCCAGGTGGAACTGTCAGAAAACGTCTGTACCATGATTCAAAAGAAACGAGAGGATCCGAGCTTGCCGCGCTATTACGAGGAGGCGCTTGCGGCCTCCACGAAGGGCTCTTTGGCCGAAGTGTGGAAGCAAACGAAAACTGTGCTGCTGGACCAAGCGAGAAAATGTATTGCGGATGAGGCGGTGGCGGATGAAATGGTGAAGGATCTGTCGAAGTTGTTTTCGGAGGGCCTCCGTAGCCAGTTAGACAACTGGGCGGCACGCCAAAAGAATCCCAGAGATATTCGAGGGTTGGCGTGGCAATTGGCTTCCACGCTCCGAGAGTATCAGGCTGGAGTGGAGAAGATCCTGAAAAAGTATGAGGGATCCTTGACGGGGGCGCAGCGCTTCACGGGGAAAGAGATCAGGACATTTCTCATGGAGATGGTGGAACAGAGGGTGGGAGCGATTCGCAACGCGATAGCGCAGGGTCTCGAGGAGAATATCAAAGCTGGTCTGGGCTAGTGTCGGCTCCGTTCAGAGCCGCTGAAAGCCTGAAGCGACCACCAAACACATCGACCACTTTACGGGGATATACATGAGCGCCAAGGTATTGCCGGATCAAAGCTACCGCTGCTATGAGACCATGGACCAGACGATCTTGCAGACATTCGAGTTCGCGGTGGCCAACTATGCCATCAGCTTGATGACCCAGCAGGGGAAGTATCAATCGCCGGCCTCCCCCAAGCCGGACGCCGTTCCAGCGCCGGCCGGGTTTTTTCCTCATGGGGTCGTCGATGCCACGAAGGGGATATTTACGGCCATGAGTGGGGCCGTTCCACGGACAGCCGAGGAGAGCCATACAAATTTGCCGAGCGCGCTCGCGGATGGCGAAGCGGTGACGGTCATCGAAACCTCGGAGGAACTCACCTTGACGCAGGAGGACTCGATTCCACTGGTCGGCGGGATATTTCGCGTGCCGCGTGAAGCAGGGACGCATCTGCTGGTGTTCGGCGATGTAGTCTATATCCGTGGGCGCATTTCAGCCCCGGGCCGGCACATCGTGATCTTTGCCAGGGAATTGCGCACGATGGCGGTTGGGCCGGCGCAGGCGGAGATTAACGTTGATGGCGCTGAACCTCCAAAAGCTAAATTGGCCCTGTCACCAGCTCAAGGCGGAAAGGATGGACGGTCAGCAACATTTACAGGGAACATCCATGCTGAACCCGGTGGACCTGCTGATCACGGGAAGGATGGGGACTCTGGTATTCCTGGGAATGCTGCGGGCGACATCTATATCGTCTGTGATGCCATATCAGCCGCTACAGATTTGACGTTATGTGCTTCGGGGGGGGCAGGTCAGGATGGCCAGGATGGACAACCAGGCGGTAACGGTGGTGTGGGCGGAAACGGTAGCACGTATGAGCCGATGTACCGTAATCCCCGCGAAGACGGTGTGTGCAAAAGGCATCATAACCCAAACCATCGCTGGATGTACCTACCCGCGGCGAGCGGTGGTTTTGCTGGAACGGGAGGGAGAGGTGGTCGAGGGGGGCAGGGAGGAGGGGGCGGAAACTGCCTCGTGATTGTGAACAAAGCAATTAATACCTCTACAAGAATCTCCGGCACGATTACGGTATCTGCCAAACCTGGTCGTTCTGGGCGAGATGGGAACGGTCCTGTGGATGGTTCCCCTGGTCCTCGGGGAACTGATACGCCTCGAGGTTCGATAACTCCCAGTGCGATCTGTGTACCAGAATCGAGCCTGGGGATCTCAGGTGGACCGGACATAGTAAGGCCGCAACTCCCCGTCACGCTGCCTGCTAAGTGGGGGCGTGTCCTACTGGTGCACGGAGTGAATATGATCGCTCCAGCGGAGACGACTGCCGCCTGTAACAAATCGTTGCGCGGCATCGCGCGGGTCAGCCACCTCCACATGTTGCTCGAGACCGCACGATTGCGCTATCTCCAGTGGGATGCCTACCGATTCGCGCAAGATCCTGAGGCCGATGGGCAGAAAGACGAGCAGAAGGAGGAGCTGCAGGCCTTGCTGGAGTTTCTCTGTATTGGACTAAAGCTCCTGCCGCTCTTTTCGGCCCAGAGTGAAATGCTGGTCCTCGATGGGATCCGGACGACAGTGCTCTATTTGACCCAGCGGCTGGGGGCAGAACAGGACTATTTCGGTAATACCATGAACTTTGTTCCGCTCGGGTCGCCTGATCTCTATGTCACGCCGTTGAAGGACGCGCTCCGGCGGCTTAAGGAGGGAGAAGAGATCTATCTTGCATATAGTCAGGCCCTCCAGGATGCTAAAACTCTCCACGAACGGCGGACCGCTGCTAGAACGGAGGCAACGAAACAGATCAAAGCGTTAGAGGACAGTCAGCCTACACTCCGTTTGTCACTGATCTCATATACCAAGCAGGATGGGAAGATTGTTCAAGAAGACAAGAAGGTTGCGACGGCCAAGGAGGATTTGAAACCATCGCTTCTGAAGTTACAACAGTGGGTGAAGACCTGCTTTGGTTTGACGCCGGAAGACTTCATCGACTGTGTGTTCAATCTGGCATTTATTGGGAGCCCCTTTCAGGAGGGTCGCACGGGAAAACGTGAGCTGGCCGGCCATGGGGCCTTCACGGCATTTACCACTATTTCGAGCCAGAGCGCCAAACTCATCACCAAGGCCGTGGAGACGCTCCCGAATGATGAAGGCCAACCGGTCAACCGCAAGCGCCTCCTTCGCAAGGTGGAACGCTTTACGGACAAGCTCACCACGTTGAGCGAGGCCTATCGCACCATCAAAGATGCACGTCACCCAAACGATCCTGAACAGATTCAGCTCGATGACCCCGATGCCTATCGCCTGGTGGTCGCTCAGCAAGAATTTGACGAGCTGCTCGACCAGTTTTCGACAAAACCTGAAGCGCAGGGTGCCATGAAGGCGATGAATGCCTATGTGGAGGCTGTGCAGCAGCGCAATGTGGTGCTGGAAGAGTACAACACCCTCGTCCAGGATTATATCCGCCTAGAAGGGGAAATCGGTACGGTCAGAGCGCACATGAGTAAAATCGAAGAGTTGGATACGAAGAAGGCGGCCCCGGATCTTCCGGCTGAGACGGCCTTTGTCACGGCATTGTACAACCGCACTCGTGAGCGCTGTCTGGCGCTGTTTTATTTGGCGAGCCGCGCCTATCGGTTCTGGAGCCTTCGGCCAGAAACGGCCTTGTATGAAACGCTGCAACTGGGCAAGCCTCATGAGATGAATCACTCGGTGCTGAGCGGAGCGACCGAAGAACTGCTCACCGGTCGAACCGCTGAGGTGACCAGCAGCCTTGCCAAGAAACAGATGTGTCAGCCCTTTCCCGACAAAGAAGCCGGGGGGAATATTATCGATCGCACCGGCATTGCCGTGCTCTTGCAACCGAAGAATGTGTATCGCGTGCAGTTTGTCTCGGCTGCCACCACGAGCCAACTGCCCACGAGCGGGCAGGGTCTTGTGATCGTGGCATTCATCGACCTGCGGCTTCGCATACGGATTTTCGATACTAGCGGAAAGCAGGTGGTCGATATGGCGGAGGGCGAACTGCGCGGTGAGGCGGAGCTTTCTGCGCTCAAACGCCATTTTGAGATCACGCGGAGCGATGCGCTACGGGCGGCGTACGGCTGGACGGCTGCGGCGGTGGCGAAGCTGTCGCCGGTTGAGCAACGTCAGGCGGTCATTAAGAAACTCCGCGAACTCAGTTTGAATTCTGAAGAATTCTTCCGTGACATGGGTGACGCTGAGCTGACAGGGCGCTGCGCCATTACCATGTTCCTTCTGCTCACCGGCGTTCGCGACGCAGCAGGACTCAAAGGCATGATTGTTGAGCATCACCGGAACACGCTTATTACCGAAAATGGGGGACGCTTGCCGGAGCGGGCCTCTCAGCTGCAGGGAATGAGCCACAGCACCCTGGTGCAACTAGGGCTGCAATGGGGAAAGGCGGATGTCCTGCGTCTGCGGCTGACTGAGTTTTCGGCGGAGGAACAGGAGGCGATTCTCAACGATGTGGCGACCGTGACAGGATTTCCTCTTGCCCAGGGCTATCCGAAGGAATTTGCCGAGTTCAAGCGTAGTGGGGAGGCCACGTTTCGCATTCCCCCGCCGAGCCGACTCTCGATCGCGCAGGAACATCCCTTCGCCCCATTTTATAACACTCGCCTGACCTTGGTGCGGGTTTGGATCCGGGGCGTCCACACAAAGGACTCCATGTGCCATGTGCTGATCCAGCCCGCGGGGATTGAAACGGTCTGCGATAAAAATCTGACCCCCGTCTCATTTGAGCATGCGCCGCTGGAGGCATTCTCGTTTAAGTACCAACATTCCAAGGTCCGGTGGGACAAAGACGGTCAGTATGTGGAAAATCCTGGTGAGGCTTTGGCGCACGGCAGCATCCCCGGCACCTTAGAATATACGGGAGGCTACAAAAAGGATTCGTCCGAGATTCCCTTAATCGGTCCGTTCACGGCCTGGACGCTCTCACTGACGGATCGGAACAATGCCGGGCTCGATCGGAGTGGGATTGCGGCGATCCAGCTGGAATTCCACGGGTTTCAGCAAACGTACCAGCCACCGGCAAGTTAGGAGGAGGAAATCCCGCACCGTTCCTCCTCCATCGAACATCTTCAGAGAGTATTCGGCCTTGAGTTTTCACAGCGGGTCACCGCTTGTGTGATCCATCCTGTGGTTTTTTGCCGACGTTGGTTTTCCCCTCGCCCACGGCAATCCCTGATTCCGCGGTCTGTGTAATCACAATTTCCAATCGTCGGTTTTTGCTCCGGCCCTTGTCGGTGTCATTCGTCGTGATCGGTTTACTGTCCCCATAGCCCACCGCTTTGACTCGGTCGTTCTGAAGCCCCCCATTGATCAATATCTGTGCAGCATAGTCCGCCCGGGCACGGGAGAGTTCCTGATTGTCACGAAAGCCCTTTCGCAGATCAGACCGAAACGGGGTATTGTCGGTATGCCCGGCTACCTCGATCCCTTGGTACCGGGATCCGTGCAAGACGGCACCGATCCGTTCGAGTAACGACGTGCCTCCGAGGGTCACGGTTGCGTCACCGGTGGAGAAGAGGTCGCCATTGGCGAGCGCGAGAGTTAGCTTATTGCCGCGTTGTCTCACGGTGACCGTGCCCTTCTTTAACTCTGGTTGGAGCAGGCTCGTCAGGCTTTCACTGATCTTACGGAGGTCACTGTTTCCGATGAGCGTGAGTGTTTCTTCTTCATCGGCGGCATCTGGGTTGGGCCCAAGCAAGGTGGAGGCGGAGAGTGTCTGATCGATCGACTGAAGCGACAGAGCAGGAGGAGCTTCCTCTTGTGTGGCCGCGGCGTCGGTCTGTTTTGACGGGTTGGTGTTGGCATTGGCGTTCAACTCAACATCCACCAACATTTGCTTGGTGCGAGCGAGTTCTGCCTCCTTCGCCACGAGTTGAGGATTCACGTCCGCGAACTTTTGACTGACCTGTTTCAGCTCATCCTTCACCTGCGTCAGCTCTTGCTCTTTTTTTACGATCAATTGTTCCGCGTCCGTAGCCCGGCGTTTGGCCTGGGCCAGTTCCTGTTCCCGTCCTGAGGACGCCATTTGCTGCTCAACCTCGGCCACACGGCGTCTCGCCTGGGTCAATTCCTGTTCCTTGGCTGCTAGTTGTTGTTCGACTTCGCTGACACGGCGCTTGATTTGGACCATGTCCTGGTCCTTTTTCGCTGTCTGCTGTTCAGCGTCGCTTATGCGGCGTTTAATCTGGATCAGCTCCTGCTCTTTTCCGGCCGTTTGTTGCTCGGCCTCGTTGATGCGGCGCTTCGCCTGGTTCAGTTCGAGCTCCTTGTTGGCCGTCAGCTGTTCAACTTCAGCGATGCGGCGCTTGGCTTGGGTGAGGTCCTGGTCTTTCTTGGCGGTTAATTGTTCAGCTTCGACGATGCGGCGCTTGGCTTGAACCAGTTCCTGTCCCTTTGCAGTCGCCGCCATCTGTTGCTCGACTTCGGTGACTCGGCGTTTGGCTTGATTCAGTTCCTCGTTTTGTGCGGCGAGATCGTCCCGAAACTTTTTGGAATTCTCGATGGCATTTGACCGCAAGGTGGCGATTTCGGTGTCCTTGGCATGGAGCTGCAGCACGAGCTCACCAATACGTTGCTTGAGCTCTTCGATCTTCTGTTTGGCCGCCTGGAGATTAGTCTTGGCGGTGCTCAATTCGTCTGAGGGCTGGCTGTCCGCCGTACTTCGGAGGGATTCATCATCCACCCTGTAAACCTGAGGAGAGGTCGAGATAGATGGGGCCAATCGCGACCCATGCCAGGTTCCGTAGGATGGCAAGAATGGCACAAGCCAGGGAGCCGATGTCGCTTGGAGACGATTGTGGTGTAGGTCTGAGAACATGGTCATCGGCATGGGAGCGGCATCCGAAACGGCAACGGTTCCGTAAAGCAGGGAGATGGTGACAGAGGCACAAACAGAGAGTTTCGCAAGCATGGTTAACCTACAAAATGGGATGACACAGTGCGGTGACGACGCATAGCTTGGCGCCTTACTCACGGGCATCACGGCACGGAAGTGGTTAAGGACTCCGCTCAGAAATCTTGGACGGCAGGACAGAATATGCCTTTGCCGATATGGCGGCGCCGTTCCCTCCGACATGTATGGAGCGAGCAGGAGGGAAACGGATCCTATCGCCTTCCAGATTCACTTTGCAACGGGTGCGTGTGACGGAATGATCGGGGTCATTGATGTGGAATCGGTCGATCCTTACTGCCTAGGGTGATGAGGTTCCGGTGGACTGGTTCGCATTGCTCGGGAGATGTGTTCTAGATGGTAGATGATGCGGAATCCGAATAGTAGAGGCGCTGTGTGGCACAAGGCGGCACGCGTCAGTTTCGCCGGTTTTTTACAATGTGTTCATGGGTCGGACTGGGTGACTGCAATGGAGTCCACGCAAGATGTTGATGCGTATCGATGTCTTTGCTCCCGCCTTGAATCTGAACGGTGAATCTCGCTAGACTGCGCCCGCTCACCTTGTTCCGTGTTTCCGGAGGGTATGTCATGACGGTTCGTATGCTTTTTCTTGCTTCTATTGTAGCCGGAGTTCTGGTGCTGGCCGGGATGCATTCTGCCGAGGCCGCAGATCAACCACAGCAGCTCAAGGCTTCCTGTGAGCGGGGGACACCGGCCGCCTGCAATGCGCTGGGATTGCTGCATATGAAGGGAGAAGGGGTGAAGCAAGATGAGACACGAGCTGCGACCATGTTCAGAAGAGCTTGTGACATCGGTGACCCGAGTAGTTGTTCCAACCTTGGTGTGATGTATGCGGAGGGAGTTGGGGTTCAACAAGACGATATGCAAGCCGTGGTCTTCTCGCGGAAAGCCTGTGACGGCGGAGAGGCGAGGGGTTGCTACAATCTTGGCGTGATGTATGCCGAGGGCACGGGGGTTCAGCAGGACGAGGTGCAAGCAGCTGACTTCACTCGGAAGGCCTGCGAGATTGGGAATATGAAGGGCTGCTACAATTTGGCCGTCATGTATGCTTCAGGATTTGGGGGACAACAGGATGAGGTGCAGGCGGCTGATCTCTACAAAGCGGTCTGTGAGAGCGGGAATGCAAGAGGGTGCTATAACCTCGCCGCAATGTATGCCGCTGGAGTCGGCATTCAACAGGACGATATTCGAGCCGCCGATTATTATCGAAAGGCCTGTGACGGGGGTAACGCAAGAGGTTGTTACAATCTTGGCGTGATGCATGCCGAGGGAACCGGGGTTCCTCAGGATGAGTTCCAAGCAGCCGATTTCTACCGGAAGGCCTGTGACGGCGGGAGTGCCCGGGGCTGTTCTAATCTTGGCTCAATGTATGCTGCGGGCAACGGGATAAAACAGGACGATGTGCGGGCCGCGACTCTGTACCGCAAGGCCTGTGACGATGGTGACGCCAAGGGTTGCATCAACCTTGGTGTGATCTACCAAGTTGGACGAGGCGTTAAATCGGATGACGTAGAAGCCCTCAAGCACTATGGGAAAGCCTGCGATCTCCGAGAGCAGAAAGGCTGTTCTCTCTATGCGAAGCTAAAGACAGGGAGACGATAAGATTCTGTAGGCTTGGAGCTTAAGACGTTTGCCCTACCTCCATCGAAGGCAGTGGTTGGTATGGTCGTGGGCATATCCGACTTCCGTTATCCGGGTTCTCCCCCCCTAAGTCCCCACCATGGGTTGTGCAATCGGCTCTCTTCCGTTTGCTTGTCCCAGCTCAGCTCTTGATCTGGTCAGATACGCTCCGTATGATCTCGTACATCAATAGCCACTTCGGTATGCATTCTTCGCTTACGCGAAGATTAGGGGTAATGATGCAACGAATTCTCCTTGCGCTTTTACCACTGGTTTTGGCTGGCTGTCCGACTACGACGGCACTGGTGGTCGGCGCGCCGGCGCTCCTCTCCAAGTCCGAATTCGACGAACGGAGGACGGAAACGAAGCAGCAGATCGAAAAGGGGTTGATCTCGAAAGAGGCCGGAGAAACGAGCTGTCGACAGATGCTGAACACAGTGGATCGGAACCATGCGGCTCCACCACCCGTGGATCCGGCCACCTGTGCATTTGGGTCGTTTGCTGACAAACGGTATGAATTGACCAGGTCTGTGGAGAGCGGCGCATTGACGCCGGAGCTCTGGGTGACGAAATGCAAACAACTAGCCGAGTCGTCCTCGAATCACGACCACTGTGTGTACGACCCTTTTGCTGATCGACTTATCCAGTGGCGACGGTTGATCATCGAAGGGAAGGCATCCCAGGAAGGAGCGGAGATGGACTGCCGCAACTATGTGAAGCAGGTCCGCGAACATCCGATCCCAGGCCCGGAGATTCGTGAAGATGCCTGTAAACTTTGACCAGCCGCTGAATCTCGAATCAGCGGCATTCTCGTGACGTACAGAGACTTCTTGATTCTCGATTGGGGTAGGAGGCCCAGGATGGTGGTGCAGAGACGCTTCGTGATCTTGTGTTTGAGCGCGGTGGCTTATGTGTTCGATGGCGTTGATGTCTTCGCGCATGGACCCCAGTCCGCAGCCTCGTCCGGTACCACGGAGGTCCGTGCAGTGGTCGAGCAGGATGTGGCGTGGGATGTCGTCGAGTGGACAGAGCGACGCTATAAGATTGAGGCGGTAGGTTTCAAGGCGCGAAATGAAACCGGCTGGGACTGGTGGGGCAGTGATGAAGTGATGGTTGGGACGGAAGATTCAAAAGGGTGGACCGTCTCGGGTGAGCTCAATGGCATCGATTCCGGCGAGTTCTATTCATTGGACCCCGTCAGGAGTTGTGTGGTCGCAGTGCGCCCAGGTATCGTCGTGTTGGGAAAGACGTCGGTCTGTGATGAGGCCGGCGAGCCTACGCCTCTGAGTTTTGCAGTCGAGCTGTGGGAGAAGGACCTGTTTGGGTGGCGTACCGGTTTCTGTAAGGCGTTGCCTCCTGGGAAGGATCTTCATGCCGGGCCCCATTGTGCGGATGATGGGAGTGGTACGGATTTTATCGGTCGCGCTCAGGTCGACCTTTCCGCGTTGGATCTCGAAGCGGTATTGCCCAATGTTGGTGATGAGCATATTGAGACTGTTGTGTTGAGTCCTTGTCCCGGTGGCGAAGTGTGTGGTGATGCGGATTTGCCGGACTACAGCTTTACCTTTCGCGTCACTCGCGTGCGTGATGCGCGGGTTGAATTGCGCTCGTTGCTCGATGACGCGATGCACAGAACCGGTGCCCGGTCTGAGCTGGAGGCCATTGTGACCGGTCTGCGCTCCTTGCGCGCACCAAGTCCTCGTCAGGTTGAGCCGAATTTGCCCAAGTAGCTTGGGTGTGTGTTGTGTTACAGCTGAAGGCGGATGGGTTTCGAACCGGTACTGCTGCGGCTTGAGGGCTTACAGTGTGGTTGTCTTGATGGCCCCACCGTCTGTTGCAGTTGGTGGATCCTAGCAGTGTGTTGACAAAACCTGCGCTGTTTTCCAAATGGATCGATGCGCACGGTGACCGACCTAAGTAGGATGTCACGCAGGCTGTTCAGAAAGACCGTTCAGCAAGGCCGCAGTGGGCGAAGAGGCGAATCGTACTCTGTCCCTTACGTTGAGCCTCTGAGCGATGCGAGAACGCCGCTGGCGGCTTTTGTCAACAGCCTGCTAGATATTGGCTGAATTGTGGAGGAGAACCATCATGATATTCAGACGTCCCGAGCTTGAAAAAGACAATCCGATCGCTCCTGAGCCCTATGTCGGACCGCGTCGTCGCCTGGCCATGGCTCGTGCTATGGCTGCAGGGAAATCCTCTGAGGCTGGTGATGTGCTGGAGACGTTACAGGTCTTGACGGAAGCAGCCGCTCGGGTGGTGAAGCGTCTCTCCAACAGACGGAAAGCCGATGAGGATCTGGAGATCCTCCGAGAAGCCGTCGCTCAGGCCGAGCGAACGCTCTCTGTCCAAGGAGATCCTCTCTTGCCGGGGTAGCTGAAAGTCTGAGGTCTTACGCGAGAATCTGAGGTGCTTTGTCTGGCCCAGTGGGAGAAGCGGCACTACCATTCAGCAGTCGTACTCGTACGTGGGGCTGTCCCCAAGTCTTTAGGTATCGGCAGGGTCGACGGGATTTGGTTTTGGTATTCAATCAGGAGTGGTTGTGCACTGGGCTCAAGAGAACAAGGAGTATGAGCGAAGGCTAGATGTCCTCTGGAGAGCCAGTGGGAACTTCTTCGGTATTCTCCTGTGCATCGTCCTCTCAAGTTGCGAGACTCTCAATGGGTTTGCTTGTGGTCGTAGCGAACAACGGGCAATTCAAGAGTTCGTATATTTTGGAACCGACACCCCGTCGGGTTCAGTCACGCCGGAAGATTGGGCGCGTTTTCTCAGTGAGGCGGTGACATCACGGTTTCCGGAAGGATTTTCTGTTTGGCAGGCGTCGGGGCAATGGAGGGCGGCGTCTGGAGTGATCGTGAATGAGCCGACCTACGTTCTCAGTATGATTCATGCGGGCGATGCCGCCACGAATAAGGCGATGCAGGGCATCCTTACTGCCTACAAAACCCGCTTTCAGCAAGAAGCGGTGCTCCGTGTGACCGCTTCTGTCTGTACCTCCCTCTAGTCTCTTACCGGGACCAGCTATGGCCAGGTAGGAGTTCAGGAGAAAGAACATCATCAACTACTCCCCATCTTCTGTGGATAACCTTGTGTGCAAGTCTTACATTCTGGCTAAGTTGGCGCGAATAGCACGTGAATTTAGCAAGTTGCCCATTATTTAAGCATCTGCACCGTCATGATTGAACCCCTAGCCATAGTGGTTCTGCATAGATGTTCCTAAGATTCTTGCATATTCCTAGAAAATGCGCAGAAGTTATCCACTTCATGATACTGCGTCCCATACTATACCCAGTCTGCTGACTGGATATCCACAGGTTTGAAATTTTTCTGGGGATGACTTTCTCTTTCCCTGGAGCGTTGTTCTGTATCTGTCAAGGGGTGGCAGAAGGAAAGACGGCTCTATCACTGAACAAAAAGGGCCTTGGGATACATTCTCCTGTCTGGATCCAGATGGGTGCAAGTAGGTTTGACCGGATACAATTGGGCGGCTCTCCATGACTGATCGGCCTGTCGACCGACCATATCGCTACCCATGATAGTGGAGAATTCGGACCCTTGGTTACGAAGTTTGAGAGTCCTCGTCCTGTTCGGAGAGGTCGGAGACGAATGCCGCTCACATTTTGGAGCACATCAACTAGCGGGGCCGTCGTTCAGCATGTATCGGCAAAGCATCTTGTTTGGGAATATCCTTGAGAGTCATCTGAGTATCGGCTATGTCAGCGGTCACGCGCAGTCATTTGGCATGGATCCGAGTTAACACGTTCTTTGCCGGGCCAAACCCGTCAGCGGCAGTTATTTCAAAACAGGTCAGAATCTTTTTGTCGAAGGGCCTTAGATAGGGCTCTCGTCCAGTTTCATAGAGTGTGGCGAGCTCTGTATGGGCGTCCTCGCTCAATGCCAGACATTCCTTCAGCAGTGTTGGTACTGCGTCGGCCACACGATTGTGCTCGAGTAGGACTTTTCCCAGCGATTGCCGATCACGTTCTTGGCTCAGTTCTGGAAAGTCTTTCCACAGCATGGTGCGATAGGACTCGAATCCTTTGAGCAATTGTGCTCGGTGCTGTCGGGGGAGTCCTGGAGTCACGGTATGACGCCGCAATTTCGACAGTGAATCGGAGGCCGCCTGTTGGCCAAGCATGGCCGCTTCCATCCACCAATAAATGGATAATCCCAAGTTGGCCTCTTTCGCCTGTCCGGTGTTGTAGGCCTTGCCGAGCAACACTTGTGCTTGCGCGATGCCACCGATAGCTGCGGCCTCAAGATGGTCCTTCGCCTCCTGTCTGTGTTTCGTGGTCCTGAGCAGCAGCGCTAAACGGTAGTGCGCGTCGAAAAACGTGGGACGTAGTTCCAGCGCTCGTCTAAACGACTGAATCGCCGCAGGAACATTGCCAAGTGCGGAGTGAACCGTTCCCAGACTGTAATGGGCATGAGCCTGAGTTGGTTCTAAGCGGACGGCTTCCTTCAACGCAACCGAGGCTGCGCGCCAATCTCGTTTCGCCATCAACATGAGACCAAGCTGGTGCTGTGCATGCCCGTCATCTTTCAGTATGGCAATGGCTGACCGGATTTCCTCAATGGCTGCGTCGAGATCGCCAAGGCGAACCAATGCATCGGCCAGTTTTAAACGGTACTCAGGGACCTCTGGGAGGAGGCGAACCGCCGGGCGCAACGTTTCCACAAGTGATACGGGATCGGTTTGTTCGTTGAATCTAGAGACTGTGTCTCCCCTGGAGTCATGCTCTTCTGTCGAATGAGCCTGAGCGGGAGAGGAGGAGAATATCAGCGTGAGAACGGTCAGAGGGATCATCAGCATGATGGCAAAGTCTGCCAGTGTGAGCCTCGCGTCATACTCTACCGCATCATCCGTATGCTGTGATGACTTCGTTGATTGGGAGGTGTGAGATATGAAAAATGAGCAATAAAAGTGCCGTCTTGGCCGGCGATCGTCGTGTCCTGGGACGACAAGGCGGTCGGGTGAAACGCAACAGTTTTCTTGCCCCACCGGCATGGCGTTCGGGTGCGATGAGTCATATTTCGGAACGCGAGGCGGGGGGAGCTGCAACATCGTTGTTCGGCAACCTGTTTGTTGTCGTGGGTGCTTTAATGGCTGATCAACGTGGGAATGGTGACCCTCGTTCGCAAGGCATTATACCATCTGTTGAGGTAGCCTGAGAAAATTGGTGTCAGCTGTTTCGTCGGAGAAGGGGTCGTATACGCTCGATTGTGTGTTGAAGCGGTGCTTCTGTGAGGCTGATGGGGGTATGTGGTACGCGCCACACTGGTTCCAAGGGGGCTGGATCATTCGGGAGTCGTGGAATCACATGCCAATGGATGTGGGGGAGCTGATTTCCTAAGAGTTCGTAGTTGATCTTTTTCGCCTGATAGATCTCGGATAACGCGGTCGCGACTCGACTGACTTCTTCGATCAACTGACTGCGTTCGGGCGGTGTCAGTTGGAACAGCTCAGTGACATGCCGATGAAAGACCAGTATCGTCCACCCCGAGAAGAATTGGTCCTCCTGCAAATAGGCTTTAGATAATCCAAGATCCTCGAGGAAATGATCCTGACGAGGCCACATTCCTGCACAGGCTTTACAGGGTGAATCACTCACGGCTTGTTGGCTTTCTTCCACTCTTCTTCTGTCAGAACACCTTTCTTGATCAGTAGCTGAATCAATGTATCTATGGTCTTGCGGTTGGCCGTTGCTGCAAGTTCAGCCGGTGCCGAGGCAGCGGCCGACCCTCCTGGACGCTTACCTTCGGGCAACACCCGCTTTTGTCCAAACACCTTAAAAGACGGTGTAAAGACGGCAACGTAGTCTCTATTCCTGATTCGTACAGTGGCAGGAAGACTGTCCGATTGTGGTGTGAGGTCTGGTATGGACCCAGGGGGAATATGAAAGTAGGGTTTCCCGTCTTCGGTCTGGCCGTCTTGGCCCAGCACATCGAATCGCTTCAGGAATGATTCACCCGTCAATGCTTCATGGTCTTCCCCTGCCAGGTTTGTAATCTTTTCGAGCACGATAATCAAAGAATCGCCGATGAACGTGTCCGGCGAAAGATTTCTGATGCTCACGTCGTAGCGGTATTCACTGGAGAAGTTGTCTCGGCTTTTCAATGTGACGAGAACATGGACTCGCCCCGTCAGATCTACCAACTGGTCGGGCGATGCGGCGAAAGCGTCGAGTGGTCCCACCGCCATGAGGATAATCCCGCTCAGCCCGTAGCACTGGATCCGACTCATCATTTCGGTACCGCCCATGTCCTGTGTCTGTTTCGAGCATAGCAGACCCAAGAGTATTGAGCGAGCCGATTTCTCTTCGAAGTCGCCTTGACAGTTTCTTCCTTCCGACGATATTCTCGCCCACATCCCTATCATTTTATTGGTATCTCTATCACGCATGGCACAATCTGTTTCCTCCCGATTACAAGCGCCTGAGGTGTCACGCTCGCTCGTGAAGGCCTTGATGGCTCTGTACGACTATCCACATCCCCTTCACCGTGATCGAGTCATCCGTGGCTACGACCGTCCCCATGCCGTACGGACGGCCAAGATGTGTGTGGCTGTCGCCGTGCGGTTAGGACATCCTGATGATCGGGTCAGGCTCTACCACGTGGCTTGTCTCCTGCACGACCTCGGTCGTGCAGGCCTGGACCGACGGCTCTTTGGAACGATCTGGTCGTGGGCCAGACAACGAGGCATTCCCACGAGACCTCGAGAATGGCGGGCGGTTCATCCCAATACAAAGTATGGCCGTGAGACAGAGGCGTTCGTGGCTCTCTATCGGAAGGATCTTGCTGCTGCGGGTGTGCCATTGGATCGGTGGGCGATCGAGCAGGTTGAAATGCGGTTGGGGTATGCCAGGCGCCTGGCTAGACGGTTGCGGGCGGTACGGCCCGCCTTCACGAAGCTGGGAGTGGGCTGGCAACCGTGGATGCAACAGGTGATGCTGTACTACTATTACCCGGAACGGTTAGCCAAGTCACAACCGTGGGTGAAACAATTGGCCGAAGTCCTTGTCGCATGTGAGCAATTCGAGGCCTATAGTAACCAGCGTCGAGGGCGTGACTATTATGTCAGGAGTAAGGAGAGCTTGGCGGAGGCATTTGCGTATCTTGGTAAGCTGGAGCGAGAGGGGATCCTCAGTGGCGAGGTGCTAGATGCCGTGCGAAGGTTGACGGTTGAAGGGGCTTTTGACTCGATTCTTGAGGCCGCTCGAGGTAAGCCGCTGACTCGACATGACCGCCGGTATCTCCGCAATCTTACGACATAGGAGCGTGTGATGGCCGTCCATACTGTGATGTTGACGATAGAAATGGCAGGGGGAACTCAGATTGAAAACGTCACAAAGTCCGTTGTCGCCGTCGTCAACGAGGCGAAGCTTCGGGCAGGAATTGTCACGGTCTTCGTCAAGCACACCACCGCATCGGTGATGATCATCGAGGATGAACCAGGGATCCGAGCCGACACGCACACGTTTTGGGATCGGCTCATTCCGGCAGATCCTCGTTGGCGGCACAATACGGTGAATCCTGGAGAGGACAACGGTCATAGTCATCTTCGTGGGCAACTCCAAGGGCCTTCGATCACGATTCCGTTTGCCGCCGGCACGCTGCTGCTTGGAACTTGGCAGCAGGTTGTGCTCGTGGATTTTGACACGCGTGCTCGAGCACGTGAGCTGGTTCTTCAGGTGATGGGTGAGTAATTCGCTCGATTATCTCCGCCTGTTTCTCATCACGCTCCTGCTGAGTTCAACAGTTCATGCGGCGGACTGGGGGAAGCCGCTGGGGTCCGTTTATGACGGACCTGAAGGAAGACCGCGCGTTGTGACGCCTTCCCCCATCGAACTCGGTGCCGATGAACGAGCGACGATCACGGTCTTTGAGCGAGCGACAAGGTCCGTGGTCTTCATCGCCAATACCGCAATTCAGCAAGACATTTGGTCGCTCAATGTCATGGAAGTGCCGCAAGGGTCAGGCTCAGGGTTTATTTGGAACAAGCAAGGGCACATTGTCACCAACTTCCATGTCATTTATGGGGCTGATGCAATCAAGGTGACTTTGGCGGATCGGAGTGAACATCAAGCCAAGTTGGTGGGAGCCGATCCGGATCATGATCTGGCGGTGCTACAGATACAAGGTTTGGACAGCCAGTTGGAGCCGATGGCCATTGGTTCTTCTCATGATTTACGGGTCGGGCAAAAAGTGCTGGCGATCGGAAATCCATTTGGGCTTGATCATACCCTGACTACGGGGGTGGTCAGTGCCTTGGGCCGAACCATCAAATCAATGTCCAATCGAACGATAGAAGGGGTGATTCAGACTGATGCTGCAATCAATCCAGGTAACTCCGGAGGCCCCTTGCTTGACAGTGCCGGTCGATTGATTGGGGTCAATACGCAGATTGTGAGTCCGAGCGGCGCCTATGCCGGTATTGGGTTTGCGGTTCCGGTCGATACGGTGAATCGTATTGTTCCTGAACTGATCAAGCACGGGAAACTCATCCGTCCTGGCCTGGGGGTCTCGCTGGTGCCGGATGCGATGGCGAAGCGATGGGGAATCAAAGGGGTCATCATCGGTAAGGTGAATCGCGGTGGGCCGGCTGACCGCGCCGGTCTCAAGGGAGCGCGTGAGACGGTGATGGGACAGATTCAACTCGGTGACATTCTGGTTGCGGTCTCCGGCAAAGCTGTGGCTACCATCGATGATCTTATGGATGCCATGGAAGAACATAAGGTCGGTGATCAGGTGACTGTCGAAATCCTGCGCGGTAATCGGCGTGAAAAGGTGCCGGTGACGCTCCAGGCCGTCAACTAGCCTACATGGTTCGTGCCGAACAGTCATGAATCATGTAGGCCAGCAAGGCGGTACTTCCTCCCATCGGTATGGTAGGATCTCTCCTCTGGTGTGGTGAAGGTGTATTCATGAGCGATCACGGGTCTTTTGATAAGGGAACACCGCAAGGTAAGGGCGATGAACCGTCGCTGAAGACCGGGACGGATCCGCTCGAGTTGATTGAACAGTGTCTTGCCTCTTTCTCAGAGGGGGATCCCCGCCAAAAGCTGCTGTACAAGCTGCGGCATGCCGTGATGCTGTCTCAAGCAGCTTCTCAGCAACGTGAATTGGAATTTAAGAAGATCAGCGAAGTGGTGGCTAAGCTCACGGCTCCAGCCAATCGTATCGGAACTTTGCTCGATATTCCTGACACAGGTTTGGCTCGAATCGTCGTCGGTGGGGCTGAATATTATGCAAACGTGGATCCTCGCGTGGCTGATGCGGACCTTCGGATCGGCACTCAGATCCTGGTCAATGAGGCCTATGCGGTCATTCGAACGCTCGGGTACGATCGGAATGGGCCCATCTTGAAGCTGGCAGAGACGTTACCGGACGGACGGCTACGGTTTGAACAGGAGATGGGGCGGCAGTCGTTGATCTTGCAGCGTTCCACGGATTTGCTCGGTGTCGAGCTCAACCCCGGGGACCATATTCGTATCGACCCCAGTCTTCGAATAGCCCTTGAAAAGTTGGTGGATCGAAAAGCCGGCCGCCATGTCCTGGATGAAACTCCGACGATCACATGGGAACAGATTGGTGGACAGACTGAGGCAATCACTGCGATCCGCAAAGCGATCGAATATCCGCTGCTTCATGCGGAGACGTTCGAACGATTCAAATTTTCTCAGCCCAAGGGGTTTCTGCTCTATGGGCCGCCCGGCTGTGGGAAAACGCTGATCGGACAAGCCGCGGCTGGTAGCTTGGCCAAGCTACTCAGCGAATCGAAGTCGGGGCATGCATCTGGTAAGAACGATCACCCGCCGGTGACACACGGAGCCTTCCTTCATGTCAAGGGACCAGAAATTCTCAATATGTGGCTTGGGGAGTCGGAGCGCATGGTCCGTGATCTCTTCGAGCAGGCCCGCGCCCGTCGGAAGGAGGGAGCGCTGCCCTTCATCTTCATCGACGAGGCGGAGTCAGTTTTGGGGACACGGCGCGCTATGCGTTCTTTTAATATCTCCAACACGCTTGTCCCGATGTTCTGCAGCGAAATGGATGGGATCGAATCGTTGCAGGATGTTGTCATCATTTTAGCCTCAAACCGACCGGACCTGATTGATCCGGCTGTCCTGCGTCCTGGTCGAATCGATCGGAAGATCAAAGTCAGTCGTCCGAACAGGGCTGCGGCAGGCGAGATTTTAAAGGTCTATTTGACGGCGGATCTTCCCCTCGATCCTCAGCTGGTGAAGGATCGCGGAGGTGAACCGGTGCAGGCAATGGTATCACTCGCGGAAGACATCATTGAGTCCATCTTTCGGCGAACGGAAGAGACTCGTCTTCTCTCGATCAGGCTTCGAAATGGCCAGAGCACTGTTCTGTACCGAGGCGATCTTGTGAGTGGGGCCATCTTGGCATCGATCATCCAACGGGCGAAGGAAAAGGCGATCGATCGTATGATTCAATCTGGGCAGCCGTCGGGATTGCTGGAAGAAGATCTTCGTGGGGCCGTGTCTGAAGAATTTCGAGAGGGTGACATGTTACCCCCGGACGACGCTGCGGAGGAATGGCTGAAGTTGCTCGATCATCATCCGGAGCAAGTGGTCGGCATTTCATCCTTCCGACGAGGACATCAGACTGAAGAACGGCTCACGAATCAAATCATCTAAAGATGTGAAAGGTAAAAAGAAACAGCTGACTGGATTGGCAGTATCATCGAGTAGGATCGTCCTTTCACGTTTTACCATGTCACCTCTAATACAGTATGCGCCTCTTTGGGATTGAAACTGAATACGGGATCACCCGCGATGATGTGCCGGAGATGGATCCGGTCGTTGAGTCGATGGAACTCGTGCGTGCGCATCTGGTCGCGTCCTTCGAGCGGCGCTGGGACTATGCCGGTGAGGATCCGCATGAGGATGCACGCGGCTTTCGCGTGTCAGGTTTGCAACAAGATAGAGAAGAGGATGAGTTTGCCCAGCGCGATGCCCATCGCCCTTTCTCGTTTCATGACATGAAGAGCGATCTTGTTCTGCCGAACGGGGCGCGATTTTACAACGACCATACGCACCCAGAATACTCCACACCGGAATGTCGAACACTTCGTGATTTGGTCGCGCAGGATCGAGCGGGAGAACGGATCGTGCATCGCGCTGCCCTGCGGCGGAACAAGGCGTTGGGTGGCGCGCATGTTCGGCTCTATAAGAACAATACGGATTTCCACGGCCATAGTTACGGATGTCATGACAATTATCTGGTGCCCAGGGCTGTTCCCTTTGCGGCCTTGGTCACTGGCATGGTGCCGTTTCTCGTGAGCCGGCAGGTGGTGGCCGGCGCCGGGAAGGTCGGGACCGAAGCTCAAGAGTCTCAGTATGTTCCCGGGGGCTACCAAATTTCTCAGCGTGCTGACTTCATGGAGGCGGAGCTGGGCGTCGATACGATGCATAACCGCCCAATTCTCAACACCAGGGATGAACCCCATGCCGATCGGCAGAAGTACCGCCGTCTGCATTTGATCATTGGCGACGCCAATATGTGCGAGTATGCGACGGCGCTTAAGGTGGGAACGACACAGTTGGTGCTCGATTTGATCGCACGCGAGGCTGTTCCCGATTTGGAGCTGGAACAACCGGTGGCCGCAGTCAAGCAGTTCTCACGCGATCCTAATCTCAAAGCGGTGGTCAAAAGAAAAAATGGGCGCACGATCGCGGCCGTGGACATTCAAACACAGTATTATGAATCGGCAAGACGGACGCTCTCTGGTCTTGACGAGGAGTCTGATTGGGTTCTGAAGGAATGGAGTGAGACGTTGCAGTTGCTGATGGAAGATCGGCAGCAACTGGTCGGGAAGTTGGATTGGATCACGAAACAGTGGTTGCTCGAAACGTTCATGCGAGAAGAGCGGATCGATTGGGGAGATCCATGGCTGGCCAGCTTGGATCTGGAGTATCACAACGTCGATCCTGAGACGGGGCTCTATATGGGATTGGAAGGGGAGAGAAAAGTGTGGCGACTGACGAGTGATGAGGTGATTGAAGAGGCGATCCGAAATGGTCCTGCCGACACACGTGGTGGATTACGCGGCCTCTGCATACAGCGATTCCCGGACCAGATTCAGTCGATTCAGTGGGAACAGGTTCAGTTCGCATGTGGGCTCCGATCCCATACGCTCGACATGCGGGACTTCTTTGATCCGCAAGAGGTGGTGCGATGCGTGGGTATTTTCAAGGTAGCCCAGTCACCGGCCGATGCGCTGGCCGTATGGACCCACAGGAAGGATGGGAGCGTATGAACTATAGCCTGATGCCGGAACGACGGGAAGGGCCAGGAGATCCCATGCCGAAATCCCCCAGTCCCCTGGAAGAAGGAGGGGGACCACGGCGTCCAGACACCGGATCGCCCGACAAGGATAGTCTTCTGAAACGGATGCGCAAGGTTGATCCGAAACAGGCGGAGCGATATCGGCAGCGGACAGGGGAGTGATCGTGAAACGTGAAAAGTGAGACGTGAAAGATAGCAGATTGTTCATCGAATTCGGCCAGAGGCGGATCACGTTTGACGAGGTTAAGGATGCAGAGTGACTTTTACCAGCTCTTGAAGGAACAAGGCTATGTGTTGGGAACGCCCGGACAAACCGGAATGGGACAGGCTCTGACTACGGCTACGACGATTCTCGCCTTCAAATATCGCGACGGGGTGCTGGTGGCTGGGGATCGTCGGGCGACAGCCGGCAACATGGTGATGTACGACCGAACCGACAAGGTTCTGGAGATCGATCGACACAGCGTCATGGCGATTGCAGGGGTACCCGCGACCGCGTACGAGATGGCCCGCATTCTCGAACATTCCTTTAAGTACTATCGACGGACACAACTGCAGGAACTCAGCTTCGAGGGCAAGCTCCGAGCTTTGGCCAAGCTGCTGAAGGAAAATGTTGCGGCTGCCTTAGCAGGCACGGGGGCGGTTGTCCCAATCTTTGCCGGATATGATGCGGAGCAAGAAGCCTCAAAGATTTATTTCTACGATATCCTTGGCGCGGAGTTTGAGGGGGTGGAATATGCTGTCTCAGGGTCAGGTTCCCCGACTATTCGGGGTATTCTTCACTATCTGAATACCTGGGGAGAGCAGCCACTCAGTGCGATGACGGAAGAACAGGCAACCGTACAGGGACTGCGGCTGTTGACGAGTGCTGCCGAGTTCGATAGTGCAACCGGTGGAGTCAATCGAGAGGCCGGTCTCTATCCGGTTGTGAAGCTGATCACATCCAATGGTGTGAGGACCATGACGGATTCCTCCCTTCGATCGTTGTTCGAATCCAACGTCTCCAAACACGTATAAAGGCCCTGTTATGTATGAAGAACCCTATCGGTGGGTCGAAGCAGTCGGGAATCGTCGGCAGTACCTTGATGAGCAGTTTGCGCAGGGGAGCCCGGTTGTCGGCGTATCATGCGACCAGGGCCTTCTCCTGATGACGATGAGCAAAGGCACTCCCAAGTTGTACGAAATCTATGATCGTCTCGCGCTCGGGGGAATGGGACATCCGGCCGATCTCGAGAAGCTGCGCTTCACGCTGTTGGAGATGGCGCATGTGGAGGGATTCAATCGCTCTGCCTCCGATGTGACGGGAAGTCGGCTCATTAAGTACGGTATCGCACCGGTCGTCAAGCAGGCGTTTGAGGAGGTGTTCAAAGCCCCGTTTATTGTAAAGATCATGCTGGCGGAGCTGAGTCTGAAACCCGGGAAAGGCGGTTTCCTTACGATCAACTATGACGGAGTGTTCGAAGAAAAGAGTCAGCATGCGGTACTTGCGGCGAAGCCGTCGGTTGAGCAACGGATGCTGGAGTATCTTCGACGGCAGTCGACGATGTCTTTGAAAGAGGCAGTGGATGCTGCGATTCGTACCTGGGCAATCGGTGATCGCGCACAGCGGCTAGCAGATGACACCAAAGGGGAACATGACGACATCAAGGGGAGTGCTGAAGAGTCGGTTCCAGACTCTCAGGCTCTCTTGACCCATGTGCGCCAGTGTATGGCTGAGAAGTCAATCGAATGTGCGTTGCTGGATCACCATGTGTCAGGCACCTCTAAATACCGGATGCTTGGGTCTGTGGAGCTGGGGGTGTTGCTTCCCAAAGACCTGAGTTCGGCTCTGACGTGAGCGTATGTTGAATCGCATTTTTGGTCTGGAGACCGAGTATGGGCTTTTGATCCACGAGGATCGGCCGGACCATTCCCCGACTTGGTTCGCTCATCAAATCAGAGATCATCTGTTTCAGGTTCAACGCAGGGGTCTACTGGATTTACACCATCGCGGCCATGATGAGCCCCCAGGAAATGGTGGATTTCTCACCAACGGGGGGCGGGTTTATCTGGATATGGGGCATCTCGAATATGCTTCACCGGAATGTCATTCCCTATCAGATGTCGTAGCCTCTGATCGTGCTGGTGATCTCTTAATCCAGCAAGCGATCGAGGCACTTGGCGTGTCCGATCACGTGTCGTTGATTAAGAACAACATCGATCATGAAACGGATGCGACCTTCGGGTCCCATGAGAACTATCTTGTCTCTCGTCGGTTCCCGTTTTCGAGACGTGGGTTGGCGCCGCTGCTGACATTTCTGGTGACCAGACAAATCTTTACCGGCGCTGGACGCGTCGGTGCTGCCCGTCCGCAGGATGCTTGGATTCAGATGGACCGATTGATCGTGCCACGTACGGCCGTCGGTGCCCGGGGTGGCGTGAACCTGCCGTTTCAAATTTCTCAACGGAGCGATTATATCGTCAATGATTTCTTCGAGTGGGTGCAGCATAATCGGGCGATTGTGAATACCAGAGACGAACCGTTGGCCGACCCCAATGAATATCGACGGATCCATTTGTTGTTGGGCGATTCCAATATGGCGGAATATGCGACGGCTTTGAAACTGGGGACGACCGGCTTGGTGCTGCAGCTGATTGAAGAGGGACTAGCCCCTCAGGGTTTAGAGATTGATGAACCGGTGGAGGCGCTACAAGAAATCTCCCAGGACCAAGAGCGGAACTGGCTCATTCGACTTCAATCTCAGCGCACGATATCGGCTCTCGATATTCAGGAACAGTTTCTTGATTGCGGCATACGGCATTGTCAGGGCCAGGATGAAGAAACTGATTGGGTTCTCGCGCAATGGGCGTCGGTACTCCAAGATCTACGAGGGGATTATCAGAAGCTGGTCGGTCGTGTGGATTGGGCGTCAAAACTCTGGTTGCTGGAATGTTTCAGAGAGTCGGAGAGGTTGGATTGGGGTGATCCTTTGCTCAAGAGTCTGGATTTGGAGTATCACAATCTGAATCATGCGAAGGGACTCTACTATGGGCTCTTGGAGGAAGGACGAGTCCCTCGACTGACGACTGATGCATTGATTCAAATGGCGATGGATCAGGCTCCCAAGAACACCCGGGCCTATGGGCGCAGTGCGCTGGTCAGACATCTTTTGGGAAGCGGGGAGGCTATGGATTCCGATCGATCTGGGACCCCTGAGGGGCTCTTTCCTGCCTATGTCATTAACTGGTCAATTTTCCAGGTTCGCGGTCGTGCTCCCTTTCCCATGCCGGATCCATTCAGGACCTATCTGGACGATGTGCGTGCGCATCTCGAACCCATTATCGTCTGAACTGTCCCGGTCAATGTTCATTGCTATCCATGGTATGAGTATTCTTGGGTGGGAGGGAGAGTAAAAGTGCTGCCCCTTGCAGTCAAACTTGCGCCTGCTTTGCCAGGGGAGGTTTGGGTTGGCTTACAAGGTTTGCCTCATGATTTCTTCGGCCGCATCCCACGCAGGAAGTCCATGATTCGGTTTTCTGCCCAGTAAGGATCTTCGTTGCGACACTTGCCTTGGTAAAAGCCACAGTGTCCCCCATGACGAGGCGCGACCACCGCAATCTGCGGGTGCCTCTGAATCTTCTCTTCCATGAACATAGTGTAGGGGATGAAGGGATCGTCTTGTGCAGTGATGATCAGTGCAGGCACCGCAATCCTATCGAGGACGTGTCGTGATCCCGCACGGTTGTAATAGTCGGCACCGTCTCGATAGCCGCCATCCCTGGCGGTGTAGTAATCATCAAATTGGCTGATGGTGGTAATGTGGGCAAGCATCGA
>JAEURV010000357.1 GCA_016788465.1 Nitrospira sp.
CAGATGTTGAAGTCAACCACAGGGCCGTCTCCACAAAGCAAAGGGGGTGGGACGCTGGCGCTCGCCGATCGGATCGCGGGATCGCATCTGGGCGGCGTGATCCCGCCAGCGCCCTCGAAGCCTCTCATTCGCAATGAACGCACTCAGCCAGAGACCGCGCTGGTCGGGGCGGGGAGTCTCGAGGCGGAACGAAACGTGAACGCGAATATCCTCATCGCACGGCCTGACGATCTCGATGCGCCACCGATGCCGAATCGAGCCGGAGGGCTACAGCTGGTCACCGGCAAACCGCTGTCGAGGACCGCATCGAGTGAGGAGCAGGAGGCGATCAGACTCGCGAAGATCCAACAGCTGCAGGACGCGCTCAAAGCGCCCTCCACCGTGAGCTTTTCGCTCACGCGGAGCGAGAGGCCAATGCCGACCATCGAGAGTAAGCCGGAGCCTGTGTCGTCAAGCGACCAGCGCAACCGCTTGGCCGAAGCTCAACGACAGGTGGCTGATGCGGCGCGGAGTGACGACCCCACGACGGCCTATCAGGCGCAACTCGCGCAATTGCGGCAATCCGGTATGCTCGGCCCGTTCGACGGAGGATCTGACTTGTCACCGGCTGCGAAGCTGAGCGCGAAGAGTGGGACCACGAGTCCAGCAGCAAACCCGGCGGGAGGAGATCGATGGAAGCACGACGGACAACAGCTCCCGCCTCGTGCGGAGTTCGTGATTCAAGCCGGTGATGTGCTCCCGGCGCTCATGATGTCGGAAATTGATTCCTCGTTGCCGGGTCAGATCATCGCGCAAGTGTCGCAGCATGTGTACGATACGCCTACGAAGACACACCTCCTGATTCCCCAGGGCACCAAACTCATCGGGACCTATTCTAGTGATGTCGGATACGGACAGAAAGCCTTGCTGGTGGCCTGGCAACGCTTAGGGTATCCCGACGGAAAAACACTCGATCTCGGGTCCATGCCGGGGGCAACCGGTTCCGGGGCATCCGGCCTCACCGATCTGGTCAATAATCACTACGTCCGTCTGTTTGGGTCGGCCCTCTTGATGTCGGCGGTGACAGCCGGCGTCACGTTCAGCCAACAACAAGCGCAAGGGGCGGGCATTCCCGGTCAAGTCGGCATTCCCCAATACAATGCCGGGACGGCCATGAGCCAAGCCCTCGGCCAGCAATTGGGACAGGTCACGGCGCAGCTCATCGCCAAGAATCTGAGCATCGCGCCCGAACTGACCATTCGTCCCGGGTATCGGTTCAATGTTGTGGTCGTGAAAGACCTCGTGTTGCCGAAACCGTACCAAGAGTTCGATTATGCAGGAAAGGAGACGCCATGACGAACATGAGATCTTGTTTTGCAGCCCTCGTCTTGTCGATCGTGTTGCTGGCTTCCGGGACATCTAGTTATGGCAGCGGCATTCCGACGTTCGACGGCGCGGTGCTGGCCCCGTCCGTGACGGGGGCGATCTCGAACATGGCCCAACAACTGAAGCAAATCGAGCAATATCGGCTGCAGCTGCAGCAATATGTGAACATGCTGCAAAACACGATGAACCCCGGCTTGTTTATCTGGGACAACGCGCAGGACACAATGAACGATCTGCGCTACATGATCGATACCGTGTCCTTCTACCGACAGCTGTATGGGACGGTGGCCGGTTTTACCGGCAACTTTCATGATATGGCGTGGTATCGCAA
>JAEURV010000011.1 GCA_016788465.1 Nitrospira sp.
GAAGGGTACAATGCGGCCTCCCGCTGGCAAATATGTTGCCCCCCCCGGTGGAATCTTATATACTTCAGCATAGCCTTTATCAGGAGGACCGTAATCGCACGCACATCTAAGGCCACAGCCCTCGCCGTCGCCAACGCGATGCTCGACAAGAAGGCCCTTGATGTTCAAGTCCTCCATGTCGCCCCGCTGACTTCAATCGCTGATTATCTGGTGCTCGGGTCGGCTGAATCCGACCGGCAGACACGCGCAGTCGCTGATTCAGTTGTCGACGCGCTTTCTCGTGTGAACCAACGACCACTCAGCCTTGAGGGAGCAACCTCAGGCCAGTGGGTCGTTATCGATTTCGGCGATGTCGTGGCTCACGTGTTTCGCCAGGAGGCTCGATCCCATTATGCGCTCGAGCGGCTCTGGAGCGACGCACGACAGATTCCCATTCCCGACAAGGCCTCGGCACCGGCTCCGGAGGCAAAGGAGCGGCTAATCCGGAAAGCACGTTCGTAGAAGATGGTTTAGGCGATGTTCAAACTGCTGATCACCATTTTTCTCATCAGCGCCGGCGTGTTTGTGTACAGCTACTTCCGCGAGCTCAACCCCGGCTCCGTCGTCATCCATACCGGTCCCGGGACGGAGTTCGATCTCAATCCCGTCACACTCGTCTTAATCTCGATGGCCGGAGGAGCCGTCCTCGCAACATTCGTCGTCGGTTTGCAACAGACGGCCCATCTCATCCTGAATTGGCGCAGCCAACGTCTCGTACGCCGCAAAGAAAAGGTTGATACCCTTCACCGAGACGGAACCCACGCGTTCATGTCGAAACGTCCCTCGGAAGCCATCGCGCTGCTGGAGAAAGCCTTGGCCATCGACTCGACACGTGTCGATTCACTCCTCTGGCTGGGAAACATTTATCGCTCGGAACAAAACTTTTCCGAGGCGATTCGACTCCACCAACATGCCCAGCGCGTGGACGATCGGAACATCGAAGTGTTGTTGGAATTGGGAAAGGACCTGGAAGGAGCCAAGCGGTATGAAGAAGCACTGCAGGCGTTTCAGCAAATCCTCAAAATCGAACCGGATAACCTCACGGCTTTGATCAGGAAACGAGACCTCAACATTCGCCTGGAGCGGTGGAATGAGGCACTTGAAATTCAGCACCGCCTGCTCAAAGCCAACCTCCCAGCCCCGGAAAAACAGGCCGAGGCCGCACTCCTCCTGGGATGTATGTATGAGGTGGGGCGCCAGCTGCTTGAACGTGGCCATCCTGATAAGGCTCGACGATACTTCCGCGGTGCCATTAAGAAAGACCGTGCCTTCCTCCCCGCCTACATCGGCATCGGCGAAATTCTGCTTCATGAAGGGAAGACAAAGGATGCCGTTGAGATTCTGAAAAAGGTCTACGCACGTACCAGAAGCATCATCATTCTCCATCGTCTGGAGGAACTGTTTCTCGATCAAGGCGAGCCCAGCGAAATCATCAGGGTCTATCAGGATGCCTTACAACAAGACCCGCAGAATCCCGTGCTCCAGTTCTATCTGGGGAAACTCTATTACCGGCTCGAAATGGTGGACGAAGCGTTTGACCTCCTCTCAACGATTGAAGGTCCGCAAGATCATCTCTTGGACTACCATAAGATCATGGCCAATCTGTACTTACGGAAACAGCAGTTCGAAGAGGCCATCACCTCGCTCAAGAAAGCGTTGAGCTTCAAGAAACGTGTAGTGGTGCCGTATATCTGTACCCAATGCCAACAAGAATCCGTCGAATGGACCGGTCGGTGCCGCCGTTGTGCCAAGTGGAATACGCTCACGGCCCTCCCCTGGATCGAAACCAGTCCGATCTCCACCAACCCGGAGAAAGAACCGTCCCCTAGCCCGTCTGTCCCCTACCGAGGCATTGCTTCTCCGTTTGAAACCGTGTAGGTTTCCCGCCAATATCTGCTGCTTACTTGATCAGACGAGGCTGCAACCCTGGCCCCTGTAATTGCACAGATTTTAATCTCAACAGATCATCTGTCGTATCATCCATTGAGGAACCTATGACCTACATGACGTTGGCGGACAAAGCGCTCCATGACGAACCTCTGACGAGAGAAGAATGTCACTCTGTTTTGACTACTCCAAACGATGACCTGCTCGCGCTGTTACAGGCAGCCTTTCAGGTTCGATCCAAGTACTTCGGCAAAACCGTTCGCCTTCAGATGTTGCAGAACGCCAAGAGCGGGGCCTGCCAGGAAGATTGCCATTATTGTTCACAATCCTCGATCTCAACGGCACCGATTGAACGGTACAGTCTGCTTCCGCAGAAACAGATGATGGAAGGCGCCAAACAAGCCGCTGCGTCAAAGGCGCAACGCTATTGCATCGTGATCAGCGGGCGAAGCCCGTTGGATCGCGAGATCGACGAAATCGCCGGAGCTGTGCGTTCCATCAAGCAGGAAGTTCCGATTCAAATCTGCTGTTCACTCGGCTTGATGAGCGAATCCCAAGCCAAACGTCTCAAAGCCGCCGGAGTGGATCGAGTCAATCACAACCTGAATACCAGCGAAGCCTTCCACGCATCCATCTGCACGACCCATACGTTTCAAGACCGACTGGCGACGATTAAGAACGCGCGTGCGGCAGGGCTAGAAATTTGCTCCGGCGGCATTGTCGGCATGGGTGAGTCAGACGAGGACTTGATTGAACTGGCCACGGCCCTGCAAGACGTCAAGCCGGACTCCATTCCCTTGAACATGCTCACCCCAGTCTCCGGCACCCCATTCGAACAGATCGACAATCTCACACCTCAACGCTGTCTGAAAGTGCTCTGCCTCTTCCGGTTCCTGCATCCTCGCACAGAAATCCGCATCGCCGGTGGCCGCGAACATAACCTTCGATCTCTCCAACCATTGGCTCTCTATCCGGCTGACTCCGTCTTTGTGAACGGCTATTTGACGACGCCTGGGGCACCGGCACCCGAAGTCTGGGGCATGATTGAAGATCTTGGATTCACGATCGAAGTGGATTATCAGCAACCAGTAGCAGGCTGAGTGTGACAGTGGACGATTGACTGGACTTGCTCCGCAACTGCTGGAGAGAGCCCATGAAGACCAAGCGACAGACGGAGAACACACGGTTTGTTCAGGATGTCAGGCGTGCACTTCGTCGAGCAGCGAAAGCAGCTCGCAAAACCGCCAGGATGTCTGGGACACCGATCTAGGTGTGGGAAAACGGTAAGGTGGCGGCGAAGAAACCCTGAACTTCTGACCGCCGTCCACCAGTCCTTTGTTTAAAGCCTACCCACAAGACTTATCCGACGAAGAGACGAAGCTCCTCTCACCAAGGTACCCTTGCAGCTTTAGCCTCCACAAACCATGACGAATCGTCTAAGGCTGGAGGTCTTGGACAATCCTGAACCTGACTTCATCCACATAGGAATAGGCGGAGGGTTGCTCTCCGGAAAACAGACCGCAGCGGTAGAGGCCTGGGGACCAGCCGGTTTTCGGAGGGGTGAGGAGAAAATAACCGGAGCGGTCGTTCGTGGTGGTCATGACACGATCCTGAATCACAACCTGTGACTCGTCGGTCATGTCCGGCGTTTCGACTGAACACCGTGCGGTCAGCGGGACTGTGTCGAATGAATCGGATAGCAACCTGAACACCAAATAGAGTTCCGGTTGAGTGGTCGAGAATGTGTCACCCGGGTTCAACGGGATGAACTCGTGAGCTCCGGTTGGAAAGTCATCTCGCATGACTTTGGTCGCCGGAATCACATAGCGAAACCAGCTGAAATCGGCGTCCCGCCCGGCAATCGCTACTCCCGTCTCCAACGTCTTCTGGACTTTGATCTTTTCAATAGCCTTCGCATAGAGAGCCTCCTCCGAGAGCACAGCTGCCTGGGTTCCTGAGTCCTTCTCTCTCTTGTCCTCTTCCTCCTTCAGCTTCACCAGCTCAGGAACATGAGGCTTCACCTTGTCGAGCCAACGAGCGATTTTATCCTTTGCCAGCACACGAGTGCCGGCTGGAAACGGGACATCTTTATTCACCTGTTCAAACTCCACGGCTGCGTCATACAGCAATTGAAAATGGATGAAGGCATCGTCCCACCGCTGTAACTGCACATAACACTGTCCCATCCGGTACGTCGTATCCGCGAAATCCTCCTCGCTCGGGTTGAGGTTCGAGATATTGCCGAATACGGCGATCGCCTCCTCGCAGCGATCTAATTGCATCAACGTTAGACCCAACTGATGGGTGGCGATAGGATCACTGGGGTTGAGCACCAGGAGCTTCCGATACAGTGGTTCGGCCTCCTGATACCGCCCCGCCTCGAACAGGTTCCAGGCATCCGACCGAATGGCGGCCCATTCCTTCAGTTGGGTCGCAGTGGCTGCAGGCGTCAAGGTTGGACTGAACCGTCGCCCTCGCTCCATCGATTCATGCAGTTGAGCCAGTTGATTCTTGGCCGGCAGTTCAAGCGGAGATCCAGGCGGAAGATGCGCCAGCACATACTGGAGGTCGGCATCCGTGCCCGGATAATCCAGCACATCGAAGCGTGCACGAGCCAAAGCGAGTCGCCACCCGAGCAACTCCGGCATCAGCTCGACCGCCCGCTTATACGATTCCAGTGATTCCTCCAAACGATCGAGCTTCCGAAGCTCCTGCGCCAGTCGCCAGTGGGCCAGTGGATTCTTGGCATCAACTTGCACAATGAAGTGAAGCTCAGCAATCGCCTCCGCGTCCTGCCCCCACCGAACCAATACCGCCCATTTCGCCCAGTGCACATCGAGCGCAGCAGGCTCCGCCGAAAGAACTCGATCGTAGGCCTGAACGGCTTCTTTCGGGTCACGAAAGGTCGAAAGAATATCACCTCGCAATTTATGGAGGACAAGCGCTTGTGGATCGTCCTGAATCCCTTGGTCGACCAGTTCAAGTGCGGATGTGACGGCTCCACTCTCCCAGGCCGCCTTGGCCTGCGCCAGGACCGTTTCCACCGAGCGGACGGACGAATCTTCAGCATCCGTTGGCTGCACAAAGCCAAGCACGAGGCAGACAAGCACTCTCGACAGGTGAAACAGTAACTGATTCTTCACAGCCCACACGCCAGATCTCATGGATCAACTTCAACCAATAAGGTGAGCATCGGATCGACCTTCACTATATCAAGAAGCCACGCATTGGCGAAATGAGCCACGGTTCGACTCAATCACTTGACGGACAGGCAAGAGCACCGTAAGGTGCCGCGCCATGTACCGTAACGATCTGACCTATATCCATGACCAGGGGTATTTGTTGCCGGCAAAAGAGGCTGCGTCCTTTATTGTTGAACTATTGCAAGCAAAAGGGCTACGGACAGGCCGTACTCTCGATACCGGCTGTGGCAGTGGTCACTCAACAGCTGTGTTTGCCAAGGCCGGCTATACCGTCATCGGGATAGATCGCTCTCCGGCAATGATCCGCTTGGCCAGGCGTCGAGTGCCGCGCGGCACATTCAAGATCAGCTCACGATTGACACACGCCGAGGGACCATGGGACGCGATCGTGGTCATCGGAGAGGTGGTCAATTATCTTCCTTCTCGCCAAGCGCTACAGGAGATGATCCGCAGAACATTTGAGACACTTCGTCCTGGTGGATACTTGGCTCTCGATATCCGAACGCCTCCTCCGCCCGATGCCCCACAGGAGTGGACGAATGGGCAAACCGGAAGGGATTGGGCTGTTATCGCAACTAGCAGCGTTGAACCGGCTCAACAGCACCTGACGCGAACGATCACAACGTTCCGCAAAGTCCGTGCCCAATGGCGCCGTGGAAAGGAAATCCACCGGCAACGGCTGTATCACCCTGTCGAGGTTCTCCACTGGCTACGATCCGAAGGGTTTCGCGTGCAGATGCGATGTGGATATGGACAAACTCAGATTTTTCCCGGTGGAAAAGTCTTCATCGCCCGCAAACCGCTCAGCGAGAAATAAGGATTTCACGGTATCAATTCCCAGATTTGGTAAGAGGCAACTCACGGCAATCCCGAGCCCTCGTTTCACGGTGGGAAACACTCGTGCGCCAGCAATAGTGAGCTCCAGTTCCTCGAAAACTGTTGTTCCAAATCTCGTTTCAATCTCATACCGAGCCGCTTGTTCAGATCCGTTCCCGGTGAGCACCCGTCAGCGAATTACACAACAAGAAAAAGCAACTCCGACAGGGTCGGACCCAGGACCGTCTGGACTATCTGAGGTGCCATCCCTTCGTCGAGCGCGACGTTTACCGCCATTTGTAAACAGGAAGCGCGATCTTCATGCTGTGAGGTCATAATCCTTACCGCATGGCCAACATCGGATCGCACACGCCGCGATGAGCGGCGAGAGGCGGTACCAGCAGGAGTTTGACAAATCCAGAAAAGGAGTCCTCCCCCAGTTGGCTTAGATAGCCCACAGAAACCCTCGGCCTTCGCTGATTGTCCGTCGAACGCCCCGAATGGAGACCGTTCGTATGAAACACCTTCCTTCCTTGCACTGCCAGAGAAGGAGGCCTGGATGCGTTGATCACACCCAGGCCATCGGCCTAGTTCTTATTGATCTGAATCGAGATCGGCACGGGATTCGACACAATGTCGTATACCGGCGAAAACTTCGTAAGCGACTCTAACTGCTCCGGAGTCGCATCCGACTTGATCGTGAAATTGGCTCGGATCTGTTTATATCCTCTTCGGACTTGCTCGGACAGTCCGAGGAAGCCCTGCAAGTCGAGATCCCCCTCCAGTTTTGATTCGATCGACTCGATCTGAATGCCACGCGCTGCGGCATGGTAGACCAGCGAAGTCGTCAGGCATGCGGCTAGCGCATGGAGGACGAACTCCACCGGATTCGCACCCTGATCCTTTCCGAGCAATACCTGTGGTTCGTCGGCATCGAGCACGAACGGTTTTGTTCTTGTCGTATCTTCCTGGCCCGCGCCATAGAACCCTTTGATCGTGGATCGATTGTGTCCACCGCTGATCCATCTATTGATGGCCCGAAACTGTGAGGTTCCCAAGCTTGGGTTTTGCTGGACCGCATGAACCGTCTGCCCTAACCGTTCCACGTCAACCCCATTAATCACTCCGCTCATCGTTGCCTGTGACATACGAATCCCTCCTTCTCGCTGACATTGGTTATTGACCTGTTGCCGAAAGAAAAGCCGGTCGGCACTCCGGCATATCAATTCCCAGTTCATCTCTGCACCCGCTCAAGCCACAATTGCTGGAAGGCCGTCCCACACGATGGTATGACGGTCTGGACTGAAAAGAACGTGCGCACGACAAGGTCCCACGATAACGGCTGCCGACGGTTCCATGACGCCAAGGACAATACGCGCGCCAGAAAGCAGTACCCGACTAGAACTCGTGCGCTGGTTCCAATCAGTTGCACCCAATGGATCCACTGGAGAGGGCCCCACAGTCCGGCAGCCAACAGCCCCACATAGAGGACCCGAACCTGCACAGGAAATGCTGTGACCTCTCGTGTCAGCCAGATCACATGGACAATCTGGATAGTGCACAACGCCATCGCGAGATAGACTGCGGTCGCCCATCCCAAAAGATTTGCACTGAGCAACCCCACGGTTACCACCCAGTACCACCAACCAAGATCTCTTGTTGTTGCCATTGCCTTCCTCCGCCTGACGCTCTTTACCGTGCTGCTATGCCGCCAGAGCAGCATCGATGCCAGAGTGACAACTTCAAGAAATCGACGGATTATCAGTAGATTGGAGTGAACAAGACAAACGGAACGGCTCGTGAGATTTCACAACTCGTGAAATCTCACGAGAGGATTTATGAAATATCGCAAGTCGGTGTGAGGACAACGTGATGCGAAAGAGCCGTGACGGCTCAAGGAAGAATATATGCTTAACGAGGTTTCTGAATCTTCAACGCTTTCATGCGTGATGAGAGCGTTGAGGCATTCAGTCCGAGTAGCGATGCCGCACCCTGTTCGCCGGCCACTTTCCACTTGGTGGTTTCAAGGGCTCTCAGGATATTGGCTCGTTCCAGTTCCTCGAGTTCCTTGGCTGAAAGAATAACGCCAGAAAAAGATGCTGGTCTGTTCACTAAAACTCCCTGAGTGGAGGGCACCTCTGGTAACGCTCGATCGAGGTTGAGCTTGCCAGCTTCCGCCGTGATGACCGCTCGCTCAATCACGTTTTGGAGCTCTCGCACATTCCCCGGCCAATGATAGGTTTGAAGCCGACGAGCCTCACTGGCGGTCAAAGGCGCAAGCGTCCGTCCCATCTTCGTCGCGAACCGTTGGGCAAAGACGGAGGCTAGACGCACCACATCGTCGCCCCGCTCACGAAGCGGTGGCAGCCGGACTGGAAACACATTGAGTCTATAATACAGGTCTTCGCGGAAAGTGCCTTGCTTGACCGATGCAGCAAGATCCCGATTGGTTGCGGCCAGCACCCGCACATCGACTTTCCTGGTCCTCGAACTGCCGACGGAATCGAACTCTCCCTCTTGGAGCACGCGCAGCAGCTTCGCCTGTAGCTCAAGCGGCAATTCGCCGACTTCGTCCAGAAAGATGCTCCCGTTGTCAGCCATCGCAAACCGGCCCTCGCGCTTCTTGGTCGCACCCGTAAAAGCGCCGGGCTCATGGCCAAAGAATTCGCTCTCGATCAATGTCGCCGGGATGGCAGCACAATTAACAATGATCAACGGCCGTTCACGCCGGCGACTGGCAGTATGGATGGCCCGTGCAACCAATTCCTTGCCGGTGCCGGTCTCACCCATGATAAGGACCGTCGTGTTCGTCGCTGCAACTTGGGCGATATCGCGAAGTACCTGTTGAAGAGCCTGGCTCTCGCCGATTAGCGTCCCGTTTGGATGCAAGGCCTGCAATTCCTCACGGAGCAGTTCAGTTTCGATCGTCAGCGATTGGATTCTCTCCTCAGCTTCCATTCGATCATGGACGTTGCGCAGGATCAGCGTGGTAAACTTCTTCCGATGCATTTCGAAGCGGGACAGCGTTGCCTCCGCGGGAAATGAGTGGCCTCCGGGACAACACGCGGTGAGTCCACCTGGAATCCACAACGATTGCTCCCCTTCCGGACGCCTGTCCAATTGGCACGCCAGTGAGATCAACCGATCGGCGTCATCGGAACTGACGAAACGTCTAAAATCCTGACCGATCATCTTGTCCTCGCCGCATTGAAAGGTTTTCTCGGTTGCAGGATTCACGCGAGTGATGCACAGTTGATCATCCAACTCAATAATCGCGTCCATCGCACTGGAGAGCAGGCGACCGACTTTTTCTTCCCGCTCTCGCACCTCGGCTTCCGCCCGCATCCGACGTAGTTCCGCTGTCGCACGTGCGGCAAAAATTTTGAAAATCGCATGAACCCTCGGCTCCTCCGGAATTGGTCGCCGATCAATGACCGCCATATGGCCCAATATCCGACCATCAACGGCCTCAATCGGTACGCCCATGTAACTGACCGCGTCGATAGTTCTTAATTCCTCATCGTGAGGGAAAATCTCCAGAATACGATCAGGGAAATGTACGAGTTTTGCAGTGTCGATCACGCGCTCACAGGGGGTCCCACTGATATCCACCTCATAGTCTTTGACCCACTGGCCATCCATCCAGAATGCAAGAGCGCGAAGACGACGTGTCTCAGGAAAGTATTCCGTCACCCACGCTCCGTGGGTCCCAAGGGCTCTGGAGAGATTCAGGACCAGTGCCGCAAAAAACTGTTGCCCGGTTTCCGTGGCAGTACCTTCAAGAATCGCGCGCAAGGCCACGTCGGTTTCAAGGTCCTGAAGAGGCCTGGATGGATCGGCCAATGGACTGGTCATGGCATGGAAGTATGAAACGAGTGAAAAGCAGATTCAAGCGTTGGATTCATCTCAAAGCAAAACTATTCCCGGCATTCTCACTTGGTCACGTTCTCGACGAATGACGCATCGGAACACATGCTACATCCTTTTCTTAACACGCTCTTCCTTGACCTACCTTCATGATCTCGCTAGTCTATCTGAAGTCGGATCCTCGAAAACAATTTCACTGGAGATAAGACGTGATTCTCGTCACAGGCGGTGCAGGCTATATCGGTTCTCATACCTGCGTCGAACTGCTCCAGGCGGGACAGGACGTGACCGTCTTCGATAATTTTTCCAACAGCCACCCTGAATCACTCGAGCGGGTCCAACGGATTACGGGAAAGCAGCTTCGTATCATCCGTGGCGATATCCGTGACCGGGCAACACTGGTGACGGCGCTGCGTGACAGCGGCGCGCAAGCGGTGATTCATTTTGCTGGTCTCAAGGCCGTCGGTGAGTCAGTCGAACAGCCGTTGTCCTATTACGACAATAACGTTGTCGGTTCTTTGCGCTTATTGGAGGCGATGAATATCTGTGGAGTCAAGACCCTGGTCTTCAGTTCTTCCGCCACGGTCTACGGCGATCCTCAACGGCTGCCGCTGACAGAAGACCATCCGCTGTCAACAACGAACCCCTATGGACAAACGAAACTGACGGTGGAGCACATCCTGCGTGATCTGCAGCGCAGCGACACCTCCTGGCGTATCGGCATTCTCCGATACTTCAACCCAGTCGGGGCGCACATGAGCGGATTGATTGGTGAAGATCCGCAAGGCACGCCGAACAACTTGATGCCGTTCGTGGCACAGGTGGCAATCGGTCGCCGCCCGCACCTGAACGTGTTTGGAAATGACTACCACACAAAGGACGGGACCGGCGTGCGCGACTACATCCATGTGGTGGATCTTGCTATCGGCCACCTCAAGGCGCTGGAAGCACTTGAGCGGGCGACGCACCGAACGGAATGTCTCACGGTCAATCTTGGCACCGGAACCGGGTACAGCGTGCTGGAAATTGTCCGGGCGTTCGAACAAGCCAGCGGCAAGCCGGTGGCGTACCGGATCGCACCTCGTCGGCCCGGCGATGTTGCAGCCTGCTATGCCGATCCCAGTCAGGCGGCTACCCTTCTCGGCTGGCAAGCGAAGCGGAACCTTGCTGAGATGTGCGCCGATACGTGGAAGTGGCAGGGCCTCAATCCGCAGGGGTACAAACCTCTCCCCTAACAGGTTGTCGACAAAGGCCGCCAGCAGCGTGCTCACGTCGCTCACAGGCTCAACGTACGGACCGGAATACGACTCGCCCCTTCGCTCGCTGCGGCCTTGCTGAACAACCTTCGGGGTATCCCGATTGGGTCAGTCATCGTGAGGATCGGTCCGTTTGAGAAAGGGCGTAGGGGTTATCAACACACTGCGAACCTATACTTGTGGTCTCCCGGTCGTCGTGCCAAGCGTCGGCGCCGTGCTACACTGCGCCTGCGATGTTCGATGTCATCCTCTATCAACCGGAAATTCCGCCGAACACCGGCAATATCATCCGCCTCTGTGCCAATAGTGGCGTACGACTGCACCTGGTGAAGCCTCTGGGATTTTCTCTGGAAGATAAACAGTTGCTACGGGCCGGGTTAGACTATCACGAATTTGCGACCCTGAGCGTCTATGAAAATTGGGCTCAGTGTGCCGAACGATTCAAGCATCGTCGCCTGTTTGCCCTCTCCACGAAGAATACTCAGCGATACGATCGCATCACCTATGAACCAGACGATGCATTCCTGTTCGGTCCGGAAACCCGTGGACTCCCGACCGACTTACTAGAAACGTTCTCCCCAGAACGTCGCATTCGGCTTCCCATGCGCCCAGAGAGTCGCAGCCTCAATCTCTCGAATGCGGTCGCGGTGGTTGTCTACGAGGCATGGCGGCAGATGGGCTTTGAGAACGGCCGTTGATATTGGACCGTTGAGGACAACGATGGCTTCAGCCTTCTCTCACGCATTTGTGGCAGTCACGCTCGGCAAGATAGCATCGCATCAGACAATTACATGGCCAGTCGTCCTGACAGGTGCCGTCTGTTCCATCGTGCCGGACCTCGATGTGATCGGATTTGCCTTTGGGATTCACTACGGCGCTCTCTGGGGTCACCGCGGCATGACCCATTCCCTCGTCTTTGCGGGACTGCTCAGTGCAGCTCTCGTGGCAGGGCTCTATAGAGATCGAACAAGGGCGGCACAGCTGTGGCTCTTTGTGTATCTCTTCCTCTGCACCGCATCACATGGCGTCCTCGACGCGATGACAGACGGAGGCCTTGGCATCGCCTTTTTCTCCCCATTCGATCCCACTCGATATTTCTTTCCATTTCGACCGGTCGCCGTCTCTCCGATCGGCATCAGCAACTTCTTCAGCACCGATGC
>JAEURV010000277.1 GCA_016788465.1 Nitrospira sp.
CAAGCACTCATCGGCGGCAATAGGAATTCCTATTGCCTGACGAATTGCGACGAGACTGTCGAGATCATTCCATCCGACGGGTTGTTCCAGCAGTACCATCACGCCACTAGCTCGCTAAGCGCCAGGCACTCCTCCCGTGAAAATTCCTGATTGCCGTTGCCGATGAATGAAATGCCGGGTCATGCTTGGTGAAGGGCTTCGAGTCGACGGACCTCTGCGTCGACGTCTTTTCCAATCTTCATCTTCAAGAGGCGAAAGTCTCATGCATGCTTGCCCTGGGCAAGGGACAACATCAGTTCCTGGGTGGCGATGAGGATCGTGCTGTCGTGACGTGGGGACGCACATGGGCACCGCCTCAGCATTGCCATAAGGGGATCGCCGTGGCGCGGCAGTATGCACCGAGTCAGGCAGTTTTAAGGCTGCAGCGCGCCGCTGGCTGGGAACCAGCCTGCTCTGCCAGGTGAGGAGCTAGGGCTTGGTAGTCGTGAATGGCTCGGTCAAGGAGCGAAGGCATAAGGGCAGCAAGGGCTTGGAGACAGGATTCACGATCTTCAGTCCCGACCTCTGGGAACGGGGCTGCTTCTCCATAGCCATAGGTCCCATCACTGAGCGTGACGCGCACAAGAACACTTTCCGCATCGTTCCGCGTGCCTGTCGCCGCTGCAAAGGGGCCTGTGGTAGGAAGATCGATCGGTCAGAATCTTAGATCTTCGACATGCGTGTTCTTCATCCGTGCTATGAGGCTATGCCCATTTTCTGCCGTGATGAAGAGCAGAGTACGGGATTGCGCCTGGTCTCACTATCTTGGTGATGGAGAAGGAATATGAGTTCCGCATGTCATGGGGCTCAACTATTCCAGTCTGCCGAGACGTGACTGGAGAATGCTGATTGTCGCAATGGCGGCAGTCTCAGCCCGGAGAATCTGTTGACCAAGGGTGACGGGTTCGACTCGGTGTTGCCCGACCATTTCCATTTCGTCCGGGCTCCAGCCTCCCTCCGGACCGATGAGAACGAGGAGGGAGCTGTCTGTAACTAAGGGAAGTGCGATGGTTTGCAAACTTTTCCCGCTTTGCCGCTCGATCAACATGAGGATCATCGAGGTTGGTGTACTGCCTGTGAGCAATGTCGTGAGCGATTGTGGCCTGGCGATTGTCGGCACACGCCATTGTTCTGATTGCTGGGCAGCTTCTAGGGCAATGCGTTGCCATCGGGTGAGTTGATGATCGACGCGATCAGCTTTGAGTCGGACGATGCTGTATCGGCTTTCGATCGGGATGACCTCGTGAATGCCGAGTTCGGTGGCTTTTTGAATGACCCAGTCCATTTTCTCACCCTTGAGTAAAGACTGAGCAAGGATGAGCCGAGGCATAACAAGAGGAGGCTCATGCACGGTTTCGAGAATCTGCCCGGTAACCGCGTGATTCGAGATGTCACTGATTGCAGTGCGGTATTTGGTGCCCTGGCTATCGTTGAACCAGAGGGTTTCGCCAATCGCGATACGCAGGCTGTCTTTGATATGCAACAGAAGATGGCCGGTAATCGAAATGGTGGGCGGGGTGATGGACTCAGAAGAAACAAAAAATACAGGCATGGAGACACTGAAGATCCAGGAGCGACCGGCTGACTACTCGAAAAACGTCTTCATCTTATCGAAGAAGCCGTCGCCATTGGCTTCCATGGACATGCCGCTCTCTTTGGCGTACTCCATCAGCAGCTCTTTTTGCCTCGCCGTTAGCTTGGTGGGAATTTGGATCTTCATCGTGTAGATCTGGTCGCCGGTTGTGCCTCCCTTGAGGCTGGGAACTCCCAATCCTTTTATTCGGAGGATCTTGTCGTGTTGTGTGCCGGGCGGGACTTTGATGATGGTTTCCCCCTTGAGAGTCGGCACTTCTACTTTCCCACCGAGCACAGCTGTGACCAGGTTGATTGGGACGTCACAGGCAATGTCGAGACCTTTTCGCTGAAAGATCTGGTGGGGTTTGACGGTAATGGCGACGTAGAGATCACCAGGGGGACCGCCATTAGGCCCATGCTCTCCTTCATTGGAGAGACGTAATCGCATGCCGGTCTCGATTCCAGCGGGAATATGGACGGCGATTGAACGCTCTTTGTACACGCGCTGGCGTCCCTGGCATGTCGCACAGGGTTCCGTGACAAAATGCCCAGTGCCTTCACATTGCCCGCAGGGTCGGCTGACACTGAAAAAACCCTGTTGAAAGCGAATCTGCCCGGCGCCTTTGCAGCTGGTACAGGGTTTAATGGCTGCCGCAGATTTGGCTCCCGTGCCTTTGCAGTCGGTGCAGAGTTCCCAGCGTGGAATCTTAAGTTTGGCTTCTTTCCCGTAAACGGACTCCTCAAATGTAATTTCAAGGTTGTATTGCAGATCATTTCCGCGCTCGGCTCGACCACCCCCACCGGCTCTGGCTTGCCCGAAGAAGTCTTCGAAGATATCGTTGAAGACATCGCCGAATCCGCCACGGCCGAAATCGAACCCATCAAAGCCCGGACCACCTTGCTGAGCTCCGGCATGACCGAACATGTCGTAGCGTTTTCGCTTTTCCTGATCGCTCAGAGTTTCGTAGGCCTCGTTGATTTCCTTGAATTTTTCTTCGGCGGATTTTTTCTGTTGTTCGCCTGTATGCAGGTCGGGATGATGCTGGCGGGCTAATTTACGATAAGCTTTCTTCAGCTCGTCGTCCGAGACATTCCGATCGACACCGAGGGTTTCGTAATAATCGCGCTTGGACACGGCAGCCATTGTGAGTGAACGGTGAAGCGCCCGAGTTCTCGATTGCGTCGAGACCCCAGGCGCCTTGATGCATTATTCTAGGCTATTTTTTGTCTTTGTCTACTTCTTCAAATTCTGCATCGACGACTTTTTCGTCCGACTTGGTTTCACTGGTACTGCCGGCTGCCGATGCACCCGGTTGTGGACCGGCTGAAGCCGCTGCTTTCTTGTACATTTCCTCAGCTAATTTGTGCGAGGCCGTCATGAGGGATTGTGTCGCCGATTCAATGGCCTCGGCATCGGTACCCTCCAACGCTTTTTTGAGGGCTGCAACCGCGTCCTGTATTTTCGTTTTTTCATCCGCCGAGACCTTCTCACCGTACTCCGTGATGTTTTTCTCGGTTTGATAGACCAGATTGTCACCCTGGTTTTTGGCTTCTGCCAGTTTGCGGCGTTTCTTATCGTCTTCGGTATGCGACTGTGCATCCCGAACGAGCTTTTCAACCTCGTCCTTGCTCAGGCCGCTGGAGGCTGTGATTTTGATGGACTGCTCTTTCTGCGTGGCCAAATCCTTGGCGGATACGTGGACAATGCCGTTTGCATCGATATCAAAGGTGACCTCAATTTGTGGCATGCCGCGAGGCGCCGGTGGAATTCCGACCAAGTCAAATTGACCAAGCAGCTTGTTGTCATTCGCCATTTCCCGTTCGCCTTGGAAGACCCGAATGGTCACTGCGGTTTGGTTATCGGCCGCAGTCGAGAAGACTTGGCTCTTCTTGGTTGGAACGGTGGTGTTACGTTCGATCAACTTGGTAAACACGCCGCCCAGGGTTTCAATACCCAAGGACAATGGTGTGACGTCCAGGAGCAATACGTCCTTGACTTCGCCTTTGAGGACGCCGCCCTGAATGCCGGCTCCAATGGCAACGACCTCGTCGGGGTTGACGCCACGGTGCGGCTCTTTCCCGAAGAAATCTTTCACGACTTGAATTACTTTCGGCATACGAGTCATGCCGCCGACCAAGACGATTTCTTGAATGTCTTTGGCTGTGACGCCGGCATCAGACAGGGCTTTTCGGCAGGGTTCGATCGTTCGTTGAATGAGATCGTCGACCAGCTGTTCCAGCTTAGCCCGCGTGAGCTTGGTGACCATATGCTTGGGACCGCTGGCATCCGCCGTAATGAAGGGAAGGTTAATTTCCGTTTCTTGAGATGACGAGAGTTCGATTTTGGCCCGTTCCGCCGCTTCCTTCAAGCGCTGGAGGGCCATTCGGTCTTTCCGCAAATCGATCCCCTGGTCTTTTCTGAACTCGTCAACCAGCCAATCCATGACGCGGAGATCGAAGTCATCTCCACCGAGATAGGTATCCCCGTTAGTCGACTTCACTTCGAAGACCCCTTCGCCGATTTCCAGGACGGAGACGTCGAAGGTACCGCCGCCTAAGTCGTAGACGGCAATCCGTTCATCCTTCTTCTTGTCCAGGCCATAAGCCAAGGATGCTGCTGTCGGTTCATTGATAATGCGGAGCACGGTCAGACCGGCGATTTGACCGGCATCTTTCGTCGCCTGGCGCTGGCTGTCGTCAAAATAGGCGGGAACGGTGATCACGGCCTCGGTAACTTTTTCACCGAGATAGTCTTCCGCCGTCTGTCGCATTTTCTGCAAAATCATTGCGGACACTTCCGGCGGGCTATACTGTTTGCCACGCAGTTCGACGTGCGCATCGCCGTTGTCGGCCTCGACCACTTTGTAGGGGAGCCGCTTCATGGCCTCCTGGACTTCTCGGCTCTTGAACTTGCGCCCCATCAGTCGTTTGACTGAGAAAATGGTATTTTCCGGGTTGGTAATGGCTTGACGTTTGGCGATTTGGCCGACCAGACGTTCACTCTTATCGGTGATGGCAACGACGGAAGGAGTAGTCCGACTTCCTTCGGCGTTGGCGATCACGACGGGGTCGCCGCCGCTCATAATCGCCACACAAGAGTTGGTAGTTCCGAGATCGATACCGATAACTTTACCCATTGATGGACTCCTTCCTTCTCGACAACGATGACAAAGAGTCAGGTCGTTGCCGTATCCTTATTCGCTTGCCTGGGGTGGGCCTGACGACACGCTGACCATGGCTGCCCGCAACACTCTGTCGTGCAATCGATACCCCTTCTGAAACTCCTCTAAGACTCGATTGGCCGGCACCTCAGTGGACGGCCCATACGAGACGGCTTGATGGGTGTGGGGGTCAAACTCCTGACCGGCTGTTTCAATGGCCTGAACGCCGAATTTGGCTAGGACGCCGGAGAGTTGCTTGAGGGTCAGTTCTACACCCTGAACGAGTGCTGATTCGCTTCCGCTTGTTGGAGCTGCCTTAATCGCCCGCTCTAAATTATCGACAACCGGCAGGAGCTCTTTCAGCAGTTGTTCATTGCCGAACCGAATTTGATCACGTTGATCACGCTGTGTCAGCCGCTTATAATTTTCAAACTCTGCCGCCAGCCGGAGATATTTCTCGTTGAGTGCAGCACATTCCTCGACCTTGGCGGCCAGTTCGTCTGACGTCGAGGAAGACGTGGACGCTGCGTCAGGAGAAACATCTTCTAAGTTATCGATAGTATTAGTGTTTGTTTTTTCTTGTGTGTGGTCTTCAGTCATATGAATACCTGTACAGGAGGGGAGATATCCATAGGAGGAAGGAAGTCAACGGGTCAACGGAAAATAAAATGAAACCGACGATGGAACGATTACACCCAATTGGTGGAATGAGTCCCATGGGTTCGGCGGTATAGCAACTCGAGTCCCTGGAGGGTCAAAAACGGTTCGATGTGCTGAATGGTTCGCGCCTCTGAGGCAATGACTTGAGCCAACCCACCTGTCGCGATCACAAAGGACGAACGCCCCATTTCAGTTTCAATTCGGTGAACGAGGGTGTCGACAAGGCCGGCGTATCCAAAGATGAGTCCGGACTGAATACTACCGGCGGTATCGATTCCGATGACGGTCTTGGGGCGGGCAAGTTCCACTTTACTCAATTTGGCTGCTCGACTAAACAACGCTTCGGCAGAAATTCCCAAACCCGGCGCGATCACGCCCCCAAGGTATTCACCGGTTCCGCTGACTGCACAAAAAGTCGTCGCGGTGCCGAAATCAACGATGATGAGATCGCGACGAAACTTTTCATGGGCGGCAACCGCATTCACAATCCGATCGCTCCCGATCTCTTTCGGGTTCAGGTATTTCAGGATGAGCCCGGTTTCGAGATCGGATGAGACGGTGATGGGTGTGCAGCCGAACGATGTTTCAACCATCGATTCAAGCGTTTCCGTCAGGGCAGGGACGACACTGGAAATGATCGCGCCGGTAATACACTCGGGGATTCGGCCGTCTCGGGCCATCAAACTACGGCAGAGCACACCATACTCATCGGCCGTCGTCTTCGGATCGGTGGCCAATCGCCAATGGCTCAGGAGCGTCGGCCCGTCAAAGATTCCTACGACGATGTTGGTATTGCCGATATCGATCGCCAGCAGCATGGGAGTCATTGTACTTCGGGGGGCTCGCTTTCGCTACTCATCTCAGGTGAATCACCTCAGCGGCATGAACTTCGATGAGAGCAGGTGGTTGTGAGTGAGGAGACACGGAAGGGGGACGCACCTGTAGCGCACCATCAGCCGAGAGGGTTTCTGCTGTGCCGCGGATCTGCTGATCATTAGCGAACAAGATTTTCACCTGGCGGCCCAGGGTGGCACAGCGAGCCATGTAAGCCTGCCGCAGTTGGGTGGATCCATGGGACTGCAGCTCGTCCAGACACTCTTCAAGCTCCCATAAGAGTTGCGCGATGAGTCGATTCCGATCGATCGGTTGCGGAGCGGCCTCAATGAGTGACGCGGCGATCGGGCGGAGGTCTTCGGGAAATGACAGAGGCGGGATGTTCACGTTCAGTCCGATTCCGATAATCACGATCGGTCCGTCTGCGGTGGTCAATGTACTTTCGCAAAGAATGCCACCGACTTTGCGGTCATGCAGGAGGAGATCATTCGGCCATTTCAGGGTGAGCGGTACAGCGGTAACCTGTTGAGTCGCCTCAGTGACGGCAAGCGCTGTGACGAGGGGTACCCAGGATAACCATTGGGCAAGAGGGACGGCCTGGCCCTTCCCGCGAACGATGAGGGAGCAATAGATATTGAATCCGGGCGGAGAAAACCAGGCGCGTCCATGTCGGCCATGACCGCCCGATTGGCGTTCGGCCACCAACAGTGTACCGTGCGGGGCACCCTGTTGGGCCAGCGCGCCGGCCTCCCGATTGGTTGAAAGGAGGTCCTGGTATAGATACAAAGTTTGGCCCAGTGCCTTGGTAGCAAGGGTACTGCGAATCGCTTCGAGACTAAGTGGAGCAGAGGACGCCATGGACTAGCGACGCCGGCGCTGTGCACGTTGAGCTGACGTCATAACGAGACTGATCGTGGCAGCCGGAGCGGAATGGGTCAAGGCGCCGATGGAAATCCGATCAGCCCCGGCTGCTGCCATGGCGCGGACATTGTTCAGCGTGATCCCACCCGACACTTCCACCAGGGCTCGCTTCTTGATGAGTGTCACGGCGCGTCTCACCATGTCGGGAGCCATATTGTCCAGCAAGATGACATCGGGCTTGCCCGCAAGGGCCTGTCGAACCTCGGAGAGGGATTCCACTTCGACGATGATCGGGAGCCTGGGCGAGCGATGGCTCCCTGCGAGTCGGCAGGCCTGTTCCACCGGTCGTCGATGCTCTTGAAGAAGGGCCAGATGGTTGTCCTTGATCAGAATGCCGTCGCTCAAGGAGTACCGGTGGTTCGTCCCACCACCGAGCGCAACGGCCCATTTTTGAATCCTGCGCCAACCGGGAAGCGTTTTTCTGGTGTCCAGGATACGGACCGGGTAGCCACGTACCGCTCGACAGAACTGTTGCACCAGGGTGGCGATTCCTGAGAGGTGTTGAAGAAAATTCAAAGCGACTCGTTCGGCTTGCAGGATGGATCGCCCGTCCCCTTCGATCTGAAGCAGCGGTTCTCCGTTCTTTGCTCGGTCACCGTCCCGCTTGGAGAGAGAAAGTCGTAGGGCGGGATCGACCATGAGAAAGGTCTGGACTGCTGCGGCCATTCCGGCAACGACCAAAGGCTGTTGAGCGATGATCGTGGCCTGGGCCGGTACCGGCGTTGAAAAGAGCGCTGCGGTGGTGGCATCTCCCTGGGCAAGATCTTCATCGAGGCCTTGGCGCACGGCCCGTCGGATGTCTGCGGCAGGAAGTGTGCCCATTAGTCAGGCTCCGAGCATCGCGCGGAGCTGCTGGTGACTGTCGGTCAGTAACGCTCGATCACGGGAGAGGGTCTGCAGCCGAACCTGGTGTTCGGCAATCACGTCTGGCGGTGCTTTCGATGTGAATTCGGTGTTCTTCAGCTTTCCGTCGACCCGGTGTAATTCCTTGTCGGTCTCCGCAATTTCTTTCTCCAAACGATCGATCGCTTTCTGGAGGTCCACGTCTTCTGCAACGGGGATTCCCACCGAGAGGCCTTCCGTGATGAGTCGTAGCAACCTGCTCGTCGGCCAATCTTGCGGCCGACCGATTTCGATGCGACCACGACTGAGGTGGGTAATATGCTGCTGCAACTGGCTGAGATGGTGTTGTCTGGACGGGGTGTCGTGCCCGACGTGACACGCTATCTGTTGAGCCGGCTGGTAATTCAAAAGGACCCGGCCGGTTCGGACGAGTCCCACGGTTTGTTCCAATAAGGAAAAGCTCAGCTCAGCTTCAGGCGCATCCCATCTATGGTCGACGACCGGATAGGTCTGCACGACAATACTGTCGCCTTGATGGGGGATTGTCTGCCAAATTTCTTCTGTGATGAAGGGCATAAAGGGGTGAAGAAGCCGCAGCGTTGTTTCTAACGTCTCCAGAAGGGTGTGTCGCGTGCCGGCTCCATCCTGGTGTTCAGGAGTTTGGAGCACCGGTTTGATCAGCTCCAAATACCAGTCACAATACTCATGCCAGATGAATTGGTAAAGGGCGGTTGCGGCCCGGTCGAATCGGTAGGCCTCCAACTCCGTTGCGACGATGCGGATGGTGTGGGCAAGCCGGCTCAGAATCCATCGGTCCGGAAATGTCCGTTGGGTTGGGGGAAGAACGGTTCGCGGGCCGTCGAGGTACATCAAGGCAAATCGCGCGGCATTCCAGATCTTATTGGCGAAATTACGATACCCTTCAATCCGCTCTTCCGCCAATTTCACATCCCGCCCGGGCGAGGCCATCGAAGCCAGAGTAAATCGAAGCGCATCGGTTCCGAACTCATTCATAACATGAAGCGGATCGATGACGTTGCCCTTCGACTTGCTCATTTTCTTGCCCTCGGCGTCACGGACAAGGGCATGGATGTAGACGTCTTTGAAGGGGACATCTCCCATGAACTTGAGGCCCATCATGATCATGCGTGCGACCCAGAAGAACAGGATGTCGAGGCCGGTCACCAGTGTTGATGTGGGGTAATAGGTCTTGAGTTCCTCTGTATGCTCCGGCCAACCCAGGGTTGAAAACGGCCAGAGGGCGGAAGAAAACCACGTATCAAGGACATCGGGATCTCGATAGAGATCATTCCCGCCGCATGCAGGACAAGTCGCCGGTGCCGTCTTAGAGACGATGGGTGTGGCTCCCGACAGGATAGTGGTCCGGCTTTCAGTTTTGAGCACCTGTTTGGCGTTGCACGATAAACAATACCAGGCAGGAATTTGGTGTCCCCACCAGATTTGGCGGGAGATGCACCAGTCTTTAATGTCGCGCATCCAGCCCAGGTAGTTATTGGTCCAGCCTTCCGGAATGATCCGGATACGGCCCTCTTCGACCGCGGTAATGGCCGGGTCAGCCAGAGGCTTGATCTTGACGAACCACTGCGGAGACAGATAGGGCTCGACCACGGTCTTGCACCGGTAACACTTCCCTACCGCCATCTTATGGTCATCGACCTTGGTCAGGCATTCACGCTCTTTCAGCAGCGCCTCGACCTTGGGCCTGGCCTTGGAAACGGGCAGGCCCCGCAACTGGTCAATGACGGTGGGCTCCACACCGGCTTGGCGCATGCCGGATGGATCGAGTAGTGCGTGATGGTCGAGGATCGCGAGTCGCGGGAGCGCATGCCGTTCTCCTGCCTCATAGTCGTTGAAGTCGTGAGCCGGCGTGATCTTGACGGCACCGGTTCCAAACTGACGATCGACGAGGATCGGATCACCGACAATGGGGATCGTCCGATTCGTGAGAGGGAGGCGGACCTGTTTACCGATGAGATGTTTAAATCGCTCATCCTCTGGGTGGACCGCGACGGCGGTATCGCCGAGCAGGGTTTCAGGTCTGGTTGTGGCGACGGTGAGACGAATGGTGGGGTTCTCCGCAAGCGGGTAATCGATGGAATACAACTTCCCCTTTGTGTCTTCGTGTTCGACTTCAATATCAGAGAGTGCGGTGAGACACCGTGGGCACCAATTGATCAACCGCTCGCCGCGATAGATCAGCCCGTCCTCGTGAAGCCGGACGAACACTTCAAGTACAGCCTTGGATAAGCCGTCGTCCATTGTAAACCGAAGGCGGTCCCAATCGCAGGATTCACCGAGCTGCTTCTGTTGGTTGACGATGGTGTTGCCCGACGTCGCTTTCCATTGCCAGACGCGCTCGACGAACTGGTCGCGTCCCAGCGCTTCTCTGGACAGGCCCTCGGCCATCAACTGCTTCTCAACGACGTTTTGTGTCGCGATTCCGGCATGGTCGGTTCCAGGAAGCCACAGCGTGTTTCGTCCCTGCATGCGCCGCCAGCGGATGAGGATGTCTTGGAGAGAATGGTTCAGGGCATGGCCGACGTGGAGCGACCCGGTGACGTTCGGCGGCGGAATAACAATACAATAGGGTTGCCCGGGCTGCTGAGGCGAGGCCTGGAAATAGCGCCGTGTCAGCCATTCGCGTGACCATCGCGTTTCGACGGCTTTGGGATCGTAGGTTTTTTCGAGCTGAGATGAAGCCATGGGTGTTGTATCCAATTTGTGCGGGCGGCATCTTAGCATGTCTGTGTGGCGGAGAACATGGTGTGAGTCTCAGCTTGTGGCCTGGTGTGGCATATGCTATACAGTCGCGCATCGATGTGATCACACACATTTACTGTAGGGAGGACCATGGCACGAGGTCGTGAAAAGGATCGAAAAACGAGAAAGAAGCACCGGAAAAATGTGAAGCGAGTGAAGGCCCTAGCTAAAGCTCGCCGAGGAAAGAAGGGAAAGAAAAGTTAGGTTTTCGAGGAGCCAGGAATCTGTTCGGTCTCGATCAGTCGTTTGATTTCCGCTTTGATCTGCTGTTCAGCGACGTCAGGGACGATGCGTTGAACAGCCTGTTCGACGGCGGGGCCAACCGTCGCTTTGACGGCGCTCTCGGCGAGGAGTGGCATTTGCTTTTCCACTTCCTGGTGAAGGGCATCGGTGACCAACTGATTGATTGTTCCCACCTGTTCCCGCACCACGGCGGGTAAGTCCTGATGAATGACGGATTCCATCTGCTCCCGGATCAACTGTGTGACCGGCTCTGCAAACGGAGGCTTCAGGAGATCCGAAACGGCTTGTCGAATGATCGGTTCGCTGGTCGAGAGTTCTTGTCGGATCAGCACGGGCAAGGCGTCCACGACAAGCGGTCGAATGATTGTCGTGAGATACTCCTGAGACAGAATGCTTCCCAACTGGGCCTGTAGCTCTTGCTGAACGAGTGGCCGAACCTGCGACTCCCATTGTTCATTCATGACTTTCGGTAATGACGCAACCAGACTCTGCTCGCTTCGCGTGGTCATGGCCTGCACGAGCTGGTCAAGGAGG
>JAEURV010000028.1 GCA_016788465.1 Nitrospira sp.
GCGCAGAGCAGTTCATGGCCTTTGGGCACGATGAAGGCTTCACGAATACGCAGGCCATAGTCGCCTTTGACGGGGATGTTCTGCAGATTGGGATCAGTTGACGAAAGCCGTCCAGTTGCGGCAACGGTCTGGTTCAGCGACGTGTGGAGCCGCTTCGTCTCCGGCCTGACCAATTCCGGAAGGGCATCCACATAGGTGGACTTGAGTTTGCTGAGGCTGCGGTAGTTCAGAATCTGCGCGGGCAGATCATGTTGCGATGCCAGTTGGGTCAGGGTGTCTTCATCGGTGGAATATCCGGTCTTGGTCTTCCGCAGGGGTTTGAGGCCGAGCTTCTCGAACAGGACCGTGGCCAGCTGTTTGGGTGAATTAATATTGAACTCACCCCCGGCTAGCCCCGCGATGGTTTCCATCATGCGGTCGAGTTCACGTTCGAGCTCTTTACCTAATGCGTGTAGCCCTTCAACATCGAGTAAGAACCCATTCCGTTCGATGTCTGCTAGGACAGGAATGAGTGGCATCTCGACATCGGTAAAGAGGGACAAGCTCCCCTGTTCCGTCAGCTGGTTTGTCAGGATGGGTTCGAGCTTCACCAAGCACGAAGCGGCTTCCGTTGCTTGATCTCTGGATCCGGCATCGACTTCAAAGAGCGACTGCGGGTGAGTCGACTTCTCCTTGTCCGATCCAAAGCGCTCGCCCAGCCGCTCCATCGCGATCGTTTCAAGGCTATGGTCGCGCCGGTTGGGATTGAGCAGATAGTCCGCAACCATGGTGTCGACATAGGGTGGTGCCAGGGTCACGCCGAGGCGATGCAAGGCCAACAGGGTCGTTTTGAGGTCATGCACCACTTTGGTTCTCTGTGGATCGTGAAGGAGAGGCATGATCGGTCGCATATAGGCGTGGATGTCGATCGAGACAAAGGCGGTGTGGCCCCCGCTTGAGAGGGCGAGCCCTCTTAGATCGGCATGGACGCCTGATTGGCCAGCAAAGAGGCAGTGCACGGCGAGCGGAGTGTTCTTTGCCAAGCTGTCAGCGAACTGTTGTGCGGCTGCTTCATCCTCGATGATCACCGCGTTCTGGGGCTTGGCTTCTTGCTTCTTCGGGGATGGCTGAAGACTCTTGAGCAGCGACGTGAACTCGAGTTCGCGTAGGAGGTCTGCCAGCTGTTCGTCGTGCGGTGGCTTGATTCGATAGGACTCCGGATAAAACTCCACCGGGCTTTGAGTGTCGATAGTCGCGAGTTTCCGACTCAGTCTGGCATTGTCCGCTTGTTCCGTCAGGAGGGTCTTGATGCGGGCAGGTGTCACCTCATCGAGACGCTTGAGTAATTCGTCGATCGTACCGAATTGAGCAATCAACTTCATGGCGGTTTTCTCGCCGATGCCTTTCACACCAGGGATGTTGTCGCTGCTGTCGCCCATCAACCCCATGATCTCGACGACACGCCCCGGTTCGACGCCGAACTTGGTGAGGCATTCCGCATCACCGGACCATTTGTCTTTCACCGGATCATAGATGCGCACGTGGGGCGTGATCAGTTGGAGCATGTCCTTATCACCGGTGACAATGACGACATCGTGGCCAGTCTGCTCTGCTTGGCGAGCGAGGGTGCCGATCAGGTCATCAGCTTCGTAGCCTGCCTGCTTCACGGCGGAGATATTCAATGCCTCTACGATACGATGAATGTAAGGGATCTGGGCCTTCATCCCATCCGGCATAGGTGGACGCTGCGCTTTATAGTCCTTGAATTCCTCGTGCCGGAGTGTCGGCCCCTTTTCGTCAAATGCCACGACCAGACCATCTGGCCTATGCTCACGGATGATCTTCAGGAGTGTGGTGGTGAATCCATAGACAGCGTTGGTCTGGAGGCCTTTGGAATTATTGAGGGCCGGCAGGGCAAAAAAGGCGCGATAGATGTAGGCACTGCCGTCAATCAGATACAGAGTGGGGCGTAGTGATGTCATATGTCTAGCTTACAGCCTTCAGTTATCAGCAGTCAGCTCGTTAGGGCTCTTTTTCTGATGGCTGACACCTGAGAGCTGATGGCTTTTATGGGTTTGGTGCAATGGTGAGTGGTGGCTTCCCGAATTTCTCGCGCATTCCGTTAATGGCGTTGAGGACGGCTGGTTGGCCGATCATCTTGGCTTCGAGTTTGCGCTTGCCCGGAAAGTCCAGCATCGTGATCCCGATCAACATGGTGAGAATGCCCTGACCTGGGAGGAAGAGCATCAAGAATCCTGCGAACAAGAAGATCGCGCCGACCACATTCTTCGCGAGATGGCCGAAGAGGCGAAGCACCGGGTGATGATTCTCCATCCAGCGTCTTGGTACACGCGTGTCAAAAAAGTCTGTCGGCAACCTGACCAGGATAAAGGGGATGGCAATCAACGATCCGACAAAAAAGACGATCGAGAGGGCCGTCAGGGTGACGAGTGTTTCGGTGGAGATATACTGCTCAACCGTCGCAATGAGTCCGTCCATCGGGCGGCATCCTAACATGGGTTCCCGTGCCTCTCAAGGCAAACCACATTGATATCCCCGGTTTACGGGGTCGCCTCTGCTCGCTATAATCGCTTCATATGGAGTCATCGCAGTCGTGTGGTGGAAAACTCAATCCCATAGCACAAGGTCTCTCATCTTCATTGCGGTTGTCGGCGGGTGTGTATGGCTTCCAATCGGGACAGGGGCTTCGATGGAAACAGCCGAGGGGCTCCGGGTTGAGATCACCAGAAAGGGGTCTGGCAAGCAGGTGGTGCTCTCACAAGGGGCTAAGGAATGGTTTATGTTGATCGAGGTGACATCTGAGAACGCCGTCATTCTGAAGCAGGAAAAGGATCAGGAGCGGTATCTCATCGATGAAAGCGAAACACATGATCGTCCGATGACAGCCGACGAAGTTGATGCTGCGATTGCCGACTATGTCAACAGTGTGAAAACGAGGATACAGAAGAAGTAAACCATGTCGACCAAACCGAAGTTTGTTATTTTTGCCCACAATGCCACCTACGATAAGTTGCATCAGGTCGCGACGCTTGGCATGACGGCTGCCGCGATGGGCAAGGATGTGATCGTAGTGTTGCTGTTTTGGACAATTAAAAAACTGGCCGAAGGCAAGATCGATCAGATTGATTTTCCGCCGGAGTATGCAGGATCAGCGGAGGAGGTAGCCCGCCTCCTCAGAGAGAAGAACGTGCCGAAGATTTCAGAAATGTTCCATGATGCTAAGCAGGTCGGGCAGCTTCGGCTGATCGCCTGCAGCGCCGGCCTGGAATATATGGGCGTAGATGCCGGCGCGGTCGAACGGAATGTCGATGAGGTGCTGGGCCTGCCCGCGATTCTGTCACTCACGGCTGAGGCAGAGACGAAGCTGTTTATTTGACCGGTGAGGGGTTAGGGGTGAGGCGTAAGGGGCTTACAGAATCAGCCGAATCACCCCCCACCCGTTACTCCTTACCCCTAACGGCTTCTTGTCACTCCAACTCGATCGCAGAGGTCGGTGAGTTTGCACTGGCTGCAGAACGGCGAGACGGGGACGCACAGGTTTTGTCCATAGGGAACGAGCAGGTCGTTGTAGGTAATCCAATACTGTTTGGGCAGTTTACGTCGGAGGGCGTTTTCCGATTCTTCCGGTGTTTTTGTCTTGATGTAGCCCCAGCGATTACTGATGCGGTGCACGTGAATATCGACACAGATTCCAGGTTTTCCGAATCCGATCGTGACCACGAGATTCGCCGTTTTCCGCCCGACTCCCGGCAAGTTGACTAGTTCATCGATGGAGTCCGGAACTGCTCCGCCATAGTCGTTGATCAACCGGTGACAGATCTCGTGAATTGATTTCGCCTTGGTCCTATAGAACCCAACCGGATAGATCGCCTGTTCGATTTTCTTCAGCGGCAGCTGTAGCATTGTGGCTGGAGTACGAGCCAAGGCAAAGAGCCGGTCGCCGGCTTCTCTGGTTGTTTTGTCCTTGGTTCTTAAACTGAGGAGAGTGGAAAGAAGAATCAGAAAGGGATCATGGTCTGATTCCTTAGCGACTACGCCGACGACCGGTTCTTGCCAGCGGCGAATCTCCCGTTTGACAATGCGGACGGCGGCATGGATCTGCTCCTGACGCATAGGGGCGCGGGCACGAACAGAGAGGAGGTTACTGAAGGGGTTGGAAAAACCCTGAGAGTGTCCCTACTCAGGCTTGCGCTTTGACAACCACTTTTGGCGGCGTCGTTGAGCTTCGCGCTGCTTGGCCTTTTTCCTCACGCTGGGCTTCTCATAAAAACGGCGACGCTTGAGCTCACGGAAGAGTCCCTCGCCTGCCAGCTTCTTTTTCGCGACTTTCAGGGCTTTTTCGACGTTGTTATTGAAAACTTTGATTTCCATCCGAGTGATTTTCGACTTTCTCAGGCCAAGTTGGCCTGTTTCACAATGTTTTTAGGGCCTTCCCAAATCAGCGGCGGAGTCTAGCATAACATCTTGAGTTCCTCAAGGATTTCAATCGCCTTCGTGATTCTGTTTTGTAATCCATCTGCAAGTATATGATTTTGCTTCGAAGTTGTGTTTGTTTTGACGGTACAAAGACCAGCCTGAGCAGCTGCAATTGCGAGGAGGAAACCTACTGTGAGATCCGATCGGACCGGCAGTCTTGCTGTCTCTCGCAATGTCTGCAGAAACCGAGCGACCTCGCAGGTGAGCTCCACGATCTGGAGCGGGACTTCCGTTGCCTGTTGGAGTGCAACTGATATGGTCCGGGCGCGGTCGGGCTCATGCTTAGGGAGTTTGTAGGCTTCTATCAGGCCGTTGTAGGCCGCCGCGTCCGCTTGAACCAGACTGTAGAGGTTTCGGCTCAGTGCAAGGAGCCGCTGTTCCGAGTCCGGTTGTCGACCGAGACGGGCTCCCATCACCCCCAATGAAGCCGCCAAGGCTCCGACGAAAGCGGTGACACTCCCGCCAGCTGGTGTCGGCTTGGAGTCAGCCACGGCAGCAAGAAATCCCGGCAGGGTTTGCTCTGGCGCGGTCTTGCCGTGCAACGTCTCGCTGATTCTCGTTTCTAAGACCTGATTGGCATCGAAGCGATCAAGTTGGAGCATTGTGGCTGCGGTGTGGTTCAGGGCTGCCTGAGGGATTAATCCGATCAGTTCGCTCCCGGCCACCTGGATTCCAAGCCGCGCCGCTTCCCCTTGGACTGCTTGAAATGCGGAGAGGATGGGTGTGACTTGATAGTCGGTCAGATTCATGGCGATCTGAACGATCCTCCGACTAGGTAACTCGATGCCGATCGCTTTGACATGAGGGAGTCCTCCGTTCGAGTAGCGGACGGCTCGAGCGATAGCACGAGCCTTATCCACTTCTGTGGAGCGGAGGTTGACGTTGTAGGCGATGAGTGGTGGCCGGGCACCGATGGCGATGGCTCCGGCGCTTGGATGGAGCCGAGACGGGCCAAAATCGGGTGCCCAACTCGGATCGGCTGCCATTCGGACCGCCAGTCCTTCAAGGCCCCCACGTCTGATCGCTTCCAGTGGGGCATGATCGGCTCGACTCGCTGCCCGTTCATACAAGAAAACAGGGATTTCCAACTCACGCCCAACGTGGGATCCGAGTTGCTTTGCAAGCTGGACACAATCGTCTATCGTTGTGCCTTTGATCGGAATAAATGGGACGACGTCCGTTGCACCGACACGAGGATGCACGCCGACATGGCTGCGCAGATCAATGAGCCTCGTTGCAGTATGGATAGCACGGAAAGCCGCTTCAACAACTGCCTCTGGAGTTCCGCAGAAAGTGAGGACGGCTCGATGATGGTCTGGATCCATCGAGTGGTCCAAACATACGACATCGGGTATCGAGAGTATGGCGTCCAGTAAGGCTCGAACGATATCTCGATTCCGGCCTTCACTGAAGTTGGGCACACATTCAACGATTCGGTCCATGCCACCTGTCTGGGCTCAAACGAAAAAGCCGGAGGACATCGTCTTGGTCCTTCCGGCTTCTAGTCTGATTGGTCTCGAAAAAGATCTGGTTATTTCGTTTTTTTGACGAACGCTTTGTAAACCCGTCCAGACTTTGCTTGTTCTTCTTCGAGCCCTATCATCTGATGGCCAGTGGTTTCACACCAGGCCGGCATGTCTTTCTTGATGCCTTCATCATCGGAGACAACCTCCAGCACCTGGCCCAAGGCCAGCTCTTTGATCTTTTTCGACGTCAGAATAATCGGCATGGGACAAAAGTACCCTAAGGTATCGAGTTTGACATCGGCCTGCATCATGAAGATATCCCTCGCTCTCAGCTGAGAGCCGTCAGATTAGATGAATAGATTAACACTTCCCTGCTTCGCTTCGGCCAGATATGTTGTGACACCGGCGAACTGATCGATTCCATCGATTAAGGTGTCCTTGGTGATACCCATCAGGCCCATGGTAGTGGTGCACGCGATAAAGTGTACGCCCAGATCCAGAGCGGTCTGCATCAACTCCGGCACATCGGGCATCCGATTTTGCTTCATCACCTTCTGCATCATCTTCGTGCCCAGCCCACCCATGTGAAAACGGGATAACGGAAGGCTGTCGGCCCCGCCTTTATTGAGCAGTCCAAACATCCGGCGAAGCCAGTCTTTTGCCGAACTGGTGGCGCCTTTTCTTCGGATGGCATTCAGCCCCCAGAAGGTAAAGAACATCGTCACCTTCATTCCCATCGCAGCTGCGCCTGTCGCAATGATGAAGGCTGCCATGGCGCGATCCATGTCTCCACTCAGCAGCACGATTGTGACACTCTCGGGCTTGGATTCTTGGAGTTGTGCCAACGTCGCCGTCGGCTCGATCTGCGTGGCAATCATTTTGTCACCCCCACACTCTACACAAGACTCAGTGTGCTTGATATTTCAACAGAATAGTATGTGATCCTTTGGGGTGTCAAGGAACAGGGGGACCCTGTCGACTTCGCTTGTTGCTTGACCTGATCCTTGCCCACCGTTATAGTCCGGGCTCTATTGCACCACGTCTTCCTGTGACCATCCTGTTCACCAAATGAGCCAACTACTATCACCTGAGGTGCTCGCTTCCAGAAGTGCGCCCCTGTTCGGCTTCTGGTACCCGGCCGTTCCTAGCCATCGACTCTGTCCGGGGACGATGACCGCGCTCAAGATGTTGGAGCTGCCGCTTCTCCTATGCCGAGATCGAGCAGGTAGGTTGGCAGCGATGCGTGATCTCTGCCCGCATCGAGGGATGCCGATGTCGTTCGGTCGATTCGATGGTGAGCTGGTGGAATGTCCCTATCATGGGTGGCAGTTTGATATGAGGGGGCGCTGTCAGCGAATCCCAGCCCTTCCCGAAGGGGGGAGTTTCCAGTGCGACAAGATCGGTGTTGCGACCTATCCGGTTGAAGAGACGGACGGGATGATTTGGTTGTACCTGGCCGATGAACGAGGGAACCCCGATCCCTTACCCCCGGTTCCGCGCATGCCCCTTCCATCAGAGCCAAAGCAAACATTCCATATTTCACTGACCTACACCTGCACGCCCGATGATGGCGTCATCGGTCTCATCGATCCGGTCCATGGTCCCTACGTCCATTCTTGGTGGCGAAGTGATGCGCGGATGCACGAGAAGACGAAAATATTTGAGCCGATCCCCTATGGCTTCCGGATGACTGCTCACCGGCCGGCAAAGAACAGCGGGCCGTTTCATTGGATCGAGCGCGTCTACGGAGGACCACTGAGCACCACCATCGACTTTCTACTCCCCAACCAACGAGTAGAACTGATGCAATGTGGGAGGGCCTGGCTCGCCAATCGGTTGATGTCCACACCTGTTTCCGATATGGAATGCCGCATCGATTTTTCCGCCTATTGGCGCGGGTTACATTGGCTGCCCTTCGGCAATTTAATTTTTCGAACGCTGACCAAGATGTTTCTGGGCCAGGATGAACGGGCGATGAAGCATTTGGCGGTGGGCCTCCGCCACAAGCCTTCCTCGATGTTTCTGGGAGATGCCGATATGCCCGCCAGATGGTACTACAAGCTGAAGGCAGCCCATCTTGAATCGGTTCAGACCGGGCGCCCTTTCGACCACCCGCTCAAAGAACGAGTCACGCTTCGCTGGCGAAGCTGAACCTGCTCCGTAGCACCAACAAGACAGTTAGGACGTTATCGGTCAGGTTGATCGGTGAGGATGAATTCCATCGCGCGACGAATCTCATCGCGTGATCCGAGCAGGACTACGATATCGCCGGCCAAGAGTTTTGTTTTGTCCGACGGGTTCGATTCGGTCACCCCGCCTCTCGTCAAGGCAATGATCGAGGCTCCGGTCCGCGGACGCAGCGACAGCTGGGCAAGCGTTTTCCCCGCCGCCGGTGCGGCTTCCTCAATTCGGCAAGTCTCCACCTCCACATCAGCGAGGGTGCCGCCGCGTAAGTGGTGCGCCAGTTCAGGCAGTTCGCTCCGGCGGAGGAGCGCGTATCCTTCTCGACGCACCTGCTCCGCTTTGCGCATGACGAAGTCTTGCGGCATTTGATAGGTGCGGAGAACAAGTGCGAAAATCTCGATCGACGTCTCAAATTCTTCCGGTACTACATCGTCAGCTCCGAGTTGATGGAGTTCTTCCAATTCACGCAAATAGCGGGTCCTGACGACGATGTGAATCTTTGGATTCAATCCCCGAGCGACCTGTACGGTCCGACGCGCCATAAAGGGATCGGAGATCGCCACGACCAAGACTCGAGCCTGTTCAATCTTGACGTGTCGCAACACGGTCGGATTGGTCGCATCTCCGTAGTAGAGCGGTAATCCATGTGCCGCTTCCCGGCGTACGGTTTCTCCGTCCAAATCCAACGCAATATAGGGAACCTCCGTCTCGCCTAAGACGCGAGAAAGGTTGCGGCCGTTCAGCCCATATCCCACGATGATGACATGGTCCTTAATGCGAAGATGCCGCCCTTCCGCTTCGAGGACATGCGCCGTGGTTTGTCCAGGAAACCAGCGATGGAGTCGCTGGATGGCCTCTACTCGTCGGCCAAGATGCGGCGACAGCTGAATGAGGACGGGGGTAATGATCATCGAGCAGACTGAGACAGCCAGAAATATTTGATACTGCGTTCCGGAGAGGAGCCGATCTTCCTGGCCGACTTGTGCCAGGATAAAACTGAACTCTCCTACTTGTGCGAGTGCGATGCCGGTCATCACTGCGGACCGGGGCGGCATGGCGACGGCAAGCACGGCTCCGGTTCCGGCGAAGAATTTTACCAAGAGGACGATCAGCAGAAGGCCTGTGACGACGAATGGGTACTCCAGCAGGATGTGCCAATCCATCAGGATGCCGATGGAAACAAAGAAGAGGCTGTTAAAGCTATCGCGAAAAGGCAGCACTTCGGCGATGGCTTGGTGACTATATTCCGACTCGGAGATCACGAGGCCGGCGATGAAGGCCCCAAGCGCCAGGGAGAGCCCACCGAGAGAGGTCAGCCAGGCGATGCCGAGGCAGAGAACGATGATGGTCAATAGGAACAGCTCTCGGCTTCGACTCCGGACGATATGTTCGAGCAATATTGGGACTGCGTACCATGAGCCGATGAGAATACAGGCCACCACGACCAATGATTTGCCCAGAGAGAGTAACACCGGCGCAATCGCCCCATCGCTGGGGCTGGCAAGAATGGGCGTGAGCAGAATCATCGGTACGACCGCGATGTCTTGGAAGACCAGGATACCGATCGTCGCCCGTCCGTGCGGTGAATCACTTGCTTCGCTGGCAGTCAATGCTTTGAGCACAATGGCTGTGCTACTGAGCGAGAGCAGGAATCCCCAAAAGATTGCCTGAGAGGTCGGTAGCCCTGCGAGAGTAGCGCCGAGCCATGTAATGGCGATGACCCCTCCCACTTGGATCGGAGCTGCAATCAGCAGCAGGCGTTGAAGAGAGGCGAGTTGTACCAACGAGAATTCAATGCCGATAGTGAAGAGGAGGAGCACGATGCCGATCTCCGCTAACACCTGCACGGTTGGGATATCGGAAATGACATTGAGCCCATGGGGTCCGATCAACGCACCGGCGACTAAGAACCCGGCGATTGAAGGAAGCCGGAATTGATGAAACAGAAACACCACCGCGATCGATACGGTGTAGATGAAGAGCAGATTTGTAAGGACATTATAATCGGTCATGCTGTCCCGTTATCGATTATCCGTTGTCTAGCGATGGATGGACCTAGGAATTGCTGACGATCTGAGCGTGTGAATCTTCGCTTAGGCGTCCAACAGCCTCTTGAGAATATGACAGGCAGGATACCTGAGCTTTCTACATCGGACAAGGTAATGCGGGCTGTGAGGCAGGAGCCCATTGAGATGAGGAAGCCGGGGAATGAGCCGTTACCTGCCGAACAACAGTCTCAGGCAGGTTTGAAGGAATGATGGGGGATGCCAAGGCGATCGCCAGTCGGTCCCAGGCCCTGCAGGTTCCCCCCTCCAAAGCTGCATAGACGAAATCCATATCATTGAGTAGGGTGTGCCCACCAACTATACGGGTAGCCACGGGTGCTTACGGTACTCCCTGCCTTCTCTACATGATCTGGAGGTGTCCTATGCGGCTGGTTCAAAGCACGTTCCTCTCGGCGACCATCCTTGTGACACTGTCCACGGGAGTAGCTTGGGGGGATACGGAAGCTGGTCCAACGACCTGGAAATGTCCCGAAGCAGACGGAAGCTTTATGTACACGAACAAGGAGCGGGTTGGGTGTGAGGCAATGGACCTGAAGCCGCTCTCTGTTGTGCCTGATCTGGTGAATATGCCGACCATTCCTCGGACGCAGTCCATGAGGGATTCACAATTTGACATGTCTCCCGCTCGCGATCGTGAGCCAGTGGGGTCGGGACGGCAAGTTCCGGAATGGGCACGTGACTGGTATGCGAGCAATACATCTTCCGGCTCAGTCCAGGCGGAAGTCTGCACCTTGTATATGGAATGGATGCACCTTGTGCAGAAGACGAGGGGTGGGATGTTCTTTGGTTCCGATCCATCCTATGGGGGAGATATTACTGGGAGGAATCAGCGGGGGGCAAGCCATTCGTTCTACGATAACGCGCGCTATATCGCGTTGTCGAGACTCTTCGGGACCGGATTTGTCCCGGTGGGGTGTTTCTAGCAGGTTGTTGAAAGATCCTCTAGCCGCGTTCTCGCATCGCTCAACGGCTTCAATCGTCTACCGCGCCTCTTCGCTCACTGCCGTCCTGTTAGACAGCTTACTTGAGCATCCAGAAGTCCGTCTGGCGCGAATACCGAACCGCATAGATCAACCATATCGGCAACAACTGACCGGCGGTTTCCGTAGCCTCCCAGGCTGTCCCGCGTCATTCGTCAGACTCGATAGAATTCTCGGTACCACTTCACAAAACGAGAAATGCCCACCTCGATCGGGGTGTTTGGTCTGAAGCCGACATCGTTTGTGAGATCGTCGATATCAGCATAGGTGGCCGGTACGTCGCCCGGTTGTATCGGCAGCAGCCGCTTCTCCGCTTTTTTCCCCAAGGCTTGTTCCAGTACGCCGATGAAATGCAGCAGCTCCACCGGCTGATGGTTGCCGATGTTGTAGATGCGGGCAGGAGCGGAGCTGGTTCCTGGATCCGGTTGCTCTCCTGTCCATGAGGGGTTGGCGGTCGCCGGACGGTCGAGTGTCCGGATGATGCCTTCAACGATATCATCGACATAAGTGAAGTCGCGTTTCATTTTACCCTGATTGAAGACGTCGATCGGCTTACCCTCCAGAATGGATTTGGTAAAGATGAAAAGAGCCATATCAGGACGTCCCCATGGGCCATACACGGTAAAAAATCGCAGACCGGTGCAAGGCAGCCGGTACAAATGAGCATAACAGTGCGCCATGAGCTCGTTGGCTTTCTTGCTGGCGGCATAGAGTGAGACGGGATGATCCACATTGTCATGGATCGAGAACGGCATATGAGTATTGCCGCCATAAACGGAACTCGAGGACGCATAGACCAAATGCTCGATCTGGTTATGACGGCAGCCTTCGAGGACATTCATGAATCCTTCGATGTTACTCTCGGTGTAAGCGTGCGGATTCACCAGGGAATAGCGAACCCCGGCTTGCGCGGCCAGGTGTACCACCCGCCGGATTGATCGGTCGACAAAAAGGTCTTTCATGCCTTGCCGATCGGCGAGGTCCAGTTTGACAAATGTGAAGCGTTCACGAGGCCGTAGCTGTGCCAGACGGGCTTCCTTCAATCGGACGTCGTAGTAATCGTTGATGTTGTCGATCCCGATGACATGGTCGCCTCGGTCCAAGAGGCGCATCGCTACATGGAATCCGATGAATCCCGCAGTTCCGGTGACAAGAATCGTCGCTGGTCTTTCAGTCATAGATACTCCTCAGTAAATAACGAACTCTCACCGATGAGCGGTTTTCATGAAAGCTGGATCGTCGTGATCTACTCGATAAAGAGTGAGCGGGCTCAGGGATGCTTCGGTTGAGCGGACATCGATGGTTCCTCCGTTCGTAGGGCGATAGATATCCAAGGCGTGGGCGTGATGATAGCGACATCCACACGAAGTAAGAAGGTCTTTTAGGGTTTCCGCCGGTTCCCAGTGTGCTGTCAGCAACGCAGTTCTCGCAGGGTTGCGGCGACTAAACATGAAGGAGAGGTGGTCCGGATACCAGTCGGCTCCGCCGGTCGCATACGACACAAACAGTCGTGCGCGAGCGGTCGCACAGAGTTCGGCAAGATAGGTGTTCGTGAGATAACCGTTTTCGCCGATGTCCAGCCATTTGCCGGGGTGAGAAAGCGGTGCATTAGCCGCATGGCTACGGATCTCAAGCAGTTGTTGCTGTGATGCCAGGACGAGGGGAATCGGTCCGTACTTGCTGACCAACTGTTGAATGATTGAGTCTTTGAGGGCTGATCGTCCGTCGTTGGTGGGGCCGCTATCTGCATGAATCAGCACATTGTGCCCACGATCGGAAATCAGATAACAATTTCTCGGCATGTTGAGATCACAAGGGTCCTCACCATAGAACGGGACCGACACGACAGCGCCTCCCTCGAACGGCCAACTCTCGCCATGAGCCAGCTCAATGACTTGCTCAAATCCCAGCTCCGCCAGGAGTGAACGATAGTCAAAAAACAGCTGGGTGCGATTGCGTCGGCTGGGGACGATGATGGGGATGTCTTTCGGCAGATGGAGCAATGTGCGGGGATCGACGTGGTCATCGTGATCGTGCGTGAGAAAGACTGCAGCGGGTTTGGGCACAAGCCCGCCCCAGAGCGACGGAAGGGGTGATTCCGCGAACCACGGCAGCAACCATGGATCAAAGAGGAACAGCGTCTCACGCTGTCGGTAGAGCACGGCCGCATGTCCAAGGTGAACGGTGTCTTGGTCCTGAACGGTGTCGAACCAATGGCGGCGTAGTAACGCTGTGGCCGATGTAGTCAAGCATCCGTGCCGCTTCAAGAGTTCCATGAATGTGGTCAGCAAGCCCTGGGAATCACGCGGCATTGAGAAGACGATGGTGCCGATTTCGTCTGCGGTGCGAGTGCCATTGAGAAGACCGAGCAGTTTGCCGATTGATGGACCAAGGCGACGGTTGTCGAATCCGAACGGAATGGCCTGCTGATTGACCGCATGAAATACACGGAGACCGCTGTTCGTGACGGTTGCGGATTGAGTCGGATCTGTCGGAAATTCCCAGTGGAAGGTACCGTCCGGTCGACGGCCACAGCGAATGTGTCGCTGGAGATAGGGGCGGGCGTTGACCAGCTCCGCATAGGCATCTTCGAGTCGTTGGCGACGTTTTGGTTCGTCCAGCGGCGCCCGCTTCGAAAAAACATCGCTGATCGCGGTATCGATCGCGCTCGACAGAAGACTGTGGGCCTCCTGGAGGCTAACCACGACGTCAGGAGCGATGCCACCGACGAACGGAAAGGGACCCGGTGGTTCAGCGCTTTCCAGTTGGGCCCAACACCAGGGGGCAAGGCTCACATACTGGGTTCGGGGAAGGCTGGTCCAGATACTCATAACTCATGAGGGGTGAGGGGGAAGGCGTCAGGGGATAGGGAAACTTGTCGGGTCATGACAGATTCCACTCACCCTTTACTGTTTACCCACATCAATCCACTGATCGTCGGTTCGTACAACGCTTGAATCACATTACCGTCGGGATCGGAGAAATAGAATGAATAGCTGCCGTCACGATGCAGTTTCGGTTTTTTGGTAATGCGTCCGCCCAGCGACTCAATTGAGGACACCATCTCATGGTACATGCGATCCACGGCCTGCGGACTCTCGAGTATCACACCCATGTGGTCGAGTAATTGAGTTTTTGAGGAATCATAGGAGTCCAATTCATGCTTCGAGATCTGATGCAGCGCGAAATTGTCGACTCCTGAGCTGAAATAAACGTTCTCTGGGTCCGGTTCCCAGACGACCTGCATGCCGAGGACTTGCTCATAGAATCGACGTGATCGCGGAAGATCCATGACGCGAAGCGCCAGATGCCTAAGACCGCGATGAAATGGTGTCGTCATGGGGTGTCACGCACTTATTGAACAATGATCACGTCCGTATAGTAGGGAGACGAGCGATCAGCCGTCAACGGAAAAACCGGCTCTCCCTCACGACGACGAGTGTAGTATGATTGGCGCCAGATCGTGAAGGAGTAGTTAGGCTATGACATTCAACGGAATGACGGTGGTGGCATTTGAAAGTCGGATGGCGACGGAGCTGGCCAACTTGATTGAGCGGTACGAAGGTCGCCCTCTCATCGCTCCTGCGCTGCGCGAAATCTCACTGGAGAGCAACCAGGCAGCCTATGAATTCGGAACGCGCCTGATGGCAGGACAGATCGACATGCTGGTCTTGCTCACCGGCGTGGGCACCGAGGCGCTGTTTGAGATTCTGAAAACGCGACATCCATGGCCGTCTATCGTCCAGGCGTTACAAGAGATCGTCACCATCGCCCGAGGCGCGAAAACGGTTGCAGCGCTCAAGGCCGTGGGGCTCGTTCCAACGGTGACGGTGCCGGAGCCCAATACTTGGATCGATCTGGTTTCTGCGATGGATGAGTATAGCCTTGAGCCGGGTGTACGAATCGCCGTGCAGGAATATGGCATACCCAACAACGCCCTGGTGAAGGCTTTGGAGCAGCGTGGAGCAGACGTTTTTCCCGTGCCGATCTACCAATGGGCCTTACCGGAAGATCTGGGACCCATGCGTGTGGCCTGCGAGCGTGTCATTGCAGGGCAGGTGGAGGTGATGTTGATTACCAACGCCATGCAGATCGATCACGTTATGCAGGTATTGGAGCAGGACGGAAACGTTATTCCCTTTCACGACGCAGTGCAGAAACTGGTCGTGGCTTCCATCGGTCCAGCCTCCAGTGAACGGCTGCGCCACTTTGACTGGCCGGTTGACTTTGAGCCCTCACACTCCAAGATGGGTGTCCTGGTCAAAGAAGTGTCGGAGCAAGCCGCGACCATCCTTGGGAGAAAGCGGTAAGGACAGGGAACCTTGATTCCATGAGATGAAGCACTTGCAGCGTGGTCGACGCTAGAGCAACTCGATCATGGCGGTACGAAATGTGTGCAGACCCTCGAGGCGAGCGGCAATGATGTCATAGACCTGGCCATAATCGATCTTCCGGTACATATGGACCAATAAGTTTCGGAATCGTGCCATCTGCTGCAGGCGAATAGAAAGGTCCGGAGTAATGAGTCCGGCTCGTTCAAGTGAGCTGAAGCAGCCGGCATATTCTTCCGGGACCTCATGTAGCCGCTTCGCCGACACATGAAAGCACACGGCCAGCGCGGTCTCAATGGCGATGAGCAAGCGATAACAGGCGATATCGAGGGTGTCTTGGTTGGATAGGAATCTTTCACGAGAGAGGACGAAGTGCCTCAAGTCAGCTCAAGGACGCATCAATTTATGCACAACGTGCCTGGATAAGGTCCGGATTGAGTCTCATGCGGCGAAGGCGTCCTTCGTGCTCCTGCAGAGGAGGGGAGCGAGATCGAGATATCGTTGCGCGACATCTTCCATCAGATCGGTCAATAATGCCTCATCCCGGCAGGACAAGAGTCGGCCCCGCAATACATGATACAGAAACGAGAGCGGTGCGTCATTGAGGACGCGGAGATCGACCGGCACATGCACGGCGGCAGGAAGCGTGACGGAGAGGTGGTCGAACAGACTCGACTGGTGAGCAGCTGCCGTCTCATCAAGAAACAACCCGACATCCACATCGTGGATGCGGTCTGACTCTAATAGCGACCCATAGAGATAGGCAAAGCGTATCCCTGGTGTTCGCTCCAATTCGTCACGGAGTCGCAGAAAAATCTGTTCTCGCTGCACCGGTGACACGGTATGCACGATCGTCTTCATCTGGTTGTGATGATGTTATTGTGTGACCGTAATGGTTACTGCCCCATCTTACCTCGGGGCATCCAGGAGCACATGAAAGGCCTACGGAGTGCAGTAAGGAAACGTCAGCTCTTCAAGTGCTGGTGTTCGATGTGGAGGGGCTGTGCTCCATCGGCAATCTGCGGTACAGACTTACAAACAATCGCGTTCGACGTCCTATAGTCAGTCTGAATACGAGGCGAGTTCCGTCACAAACATCTGCTCCACCAAAGGAAATTATGGTCGGCATGTCATATGCGATCGTCTGCATGCATCTAAGGCGTTGATGCCATCACATTATGAGCACAGCCGCGCCTTGAAAGGTCCCAGCCCTGAGTGCTTGTAATGCACGGTTGGCATCTTTGAGAGGGAAACGGATCGTGTGGGGTTTGATGGGAATCGCTGCTGCTTCACGCAAGAGATCAATGCCGTCCTGCCTGGTATTGGCAGTCACACTGCGGATGACGCGCTCGCCGAAGACGTCACGGTCGTAATCAAGCGATGGAATAGGTGACATGTGGATGCCGGCTAAGGCCAACGTGCCTCCGCGATCGAGTGCGCGCAATGCTGGAGGCACGAGTTCGCCAGCCGGGGCAAAGATGATGGAGCTGTGTAGTTTGTCCGGAGGCATGTCCGTCGCTCCGCCGACCCAGAAGGCTCCCAACTGCTTTGCTAACTCCTGATGCTGTCTCTTCAGCGAACTCACATAGACCTGACAACCCCAGTGGCGGGCGATCTGGATGGCAATGTGTGCTGAGGCACCGAATCCATACAATCCCAGTCGCTGGCCTGGTTGGATGCCGCTCAGTCGTAAGGCGCGATATCCGATAATACCGGCACACAACAAGGGTGCTGCTTCATCATCTGAAAAAATTGGAGGGATTGGATAGGCAAATCGGGCAGGCACCACGGCATATTCTGCATAGCCGCCGTCGACTTGATAGCCGGTGAATGTGGCCTGTAAGCAGAGATTCTCCCGCTCGCTTGTACAGAACTCACACTGTCCGCACGTGCCTTGTAGCCAGGCGATCCCAACACGATCGCCTTCTTTGACCTCGGAGACCCCTATCCCGAGCCGCATCACGGTCCCGACTGCTTGATGCCCTGGAACGATCGGCAAGACGACATCGGGCAGTTCTCCTTCCACTACATGCAGATCGGTTCGGCAAACGCCGCAGACGTGCACTTTGACAAGGACCTGTCCGGCTCTTGGGGCGGGTATTGGTCGATCCTCCATGTGCAATAGATCACCGGAGACGTTCCCGGTCTGGTGGAGCACCATGGATTTCATAGTCGCTTGGGATGAGGAGTTTCGTGTTGCGGGTTTCTAGTTTCAGGTTCTTGGTCCGAAGTTCAGGGTTTCGGGTTACGTGTTTCGGGTGGGAGGGTCCTTCAGAACATCTCGTTCTGATCCGGAGACACGAAACTCGAAACCTGAAACGCGAAACTCTTCTACGGTTTTACCGTTATTTCGTCTTAATGCACTCAATGTCCAGATGAATGTGGACGTCGTCTCCCACGACCAGCCCTCCGGTATCGAGGGTTTTGTTCCACACCATACCGAAATCCTTGCGATTCAGTTTGCCGTCGGCAGTGAATCCCGCTCTCGTGTTTCCCCAGGGGTCCTGAGTGATGCCGTTCAACGTTCCTGTGAGAGTCACTTCCTTCGTCACGCCGTGCAACGTGAGATTGCCAATGACCTTGTAGGTCTCTCCGTCTTTCTGGGCGGTTTTCATCATATAGGTGACGGTCGGGAACTGTTTGACATCCAGAAAGTCAGCATTGCGCAGATGTCCATCGCGTTTCTCATGGTTTGTATCGATTGAGTCGGCATTGATGGTCGCTTCGATCGCTTTGATGGTCTTTGCGTTCGCATCCATCTCGACGAATCCACGATAGTTTAGAAATCGCCCTGAGGTCTTCGAGATCACCATGTGCGCCACCCGGAACTCAATCAATGAATGATCAGGATCGATGTTCCAGCGAGCGGTCTCGGCCTGGACGCTTAGTGGGCACAATGCCAAGAATCCCACCATGAGAATTGTTTGTGTCCAGATTCGTTTCATGTTCATTCCATTACCTTTCAGCTTTCCCTATAAGGGAACATGCTCCATGTTGATCCGACCATGGCTCTATCTTGGTATCCTATCCAGCATCGGAATGTGGTGCAACGTGTTTCTTTCAGTGAAACATGGGTATCCTCTGCTGATGTTGGTATAGAATGAACTCATGAAAGCACTCGTCAAAACTGTTGCGGGACCTGGCCTGATCCTCACTGATTGGGAGGACCCAACCCCAGGGCCACACGATGCTGTGATCAAGGTCGCGGCGACCTCGCTCTGTGGAACCGATGCCCACATCTACCGCTGGGATGAATGGGCACAACAGCGGATCCATCCGCCTCGCGTGATCGGCCATGAGTTGTGCGGCCATGTAGTGGAGGTCGGGCGAGAAGTTACTCTGGTCAAGGTCGGCGACTATGTTGCGGCTGAATCGCACCTGACATGTGGAGCCTGTTTTCAGTGCCGGACGGGGTTGGCGCATGTGTGCAAGAATTACAAGATCCTTGGAATCGACAGGGACGGATCCTACGCCCAGTATGTGGTCCTACCTGAAGGCGTCTTGTGGAAAACGGATCCAAACATTCCACCGGAGTTGGCCTGCCTCCAGGAGCCAATCGGCAATGCCGTGGATGCCGCCCTGGCAGAAGACCTGACCGGCCAGACGGTGTTGATCACGGGCTGTGGTCCAACCGGTTTGTTTGCCGCGGCGGTCGCACGAACCGCCGGTGCGGCGACTATTATTGCATCAGATGTCAGTGATTACCGGCTTGGCTTGGCCAAACAGGTCGGTGTTGATCACATACTCAATGCCAAAACGGTTCCCTCGGAGCAGCTCGCCGCAGCAATCCTCGACATGACTGCCGGTGAAGGCGTTGACGCTTCGTTGGAGATGTCGGGCAACCCAGAGGCCTTGCACCAGGCCTTTCGGGCGGTGAAGAACGGTGGGCGGGTGACGCTCTTCGGCATTCCCACGGGCCCTGTCACATTTGATCTCCCTAACGAAATGATCTTCAAAGGGATCCGTGTCTATGGGATTACGGGTCGGCGGTTGTTTGGAACCTGGTACCGGCTGGCTGGTCTCTTTAAGGCTGGTCTCAATATTCGGCCGGTCATCACCCATTCGTTTCCACTG
>JAEURV010000278.1 GCA_016788465.1 Nitrospira sp.
GCCTGAGAAGTTTGATGTGCAACGTACCCACTACACCGTTAAATGCTGCCGGACCATGTCGGCATTCAATTCGTGACTCTTGCCCTGCGCCATCACCGCCCCTTTGGCCATGATGACGTACTTCTCCGCCAGGCGGGCCGCAAAATGGAGCCCCTGCTCGACCAACAAAATTGCAAACCGGCGTGACTGCTTGAACCCGATGATCACGTCTTCGATTTGATCGACAATCGACGGCTGGATCCCTTCCGTCGGCTCATCCAACAGCAGGAGTTTGGGGCTCGACAAGATCGCCCGTCCGATCGCCAGCTGTTGTTGTTCCCCGCCGCTCAGCACTCCGCCTGGGCGATGGAGGATCTGAGGCAGCTTGGGGAAAAGGTGATAGACCTCATCGAACGCGTCCTTTTCGGAGATGTCTCCGCTGATGGCCGGCCGATTCCAGTAACCGAGCTGCAGATTTTGATACACGGTCAAATGCGGGATGATCTCTCGACCTTGTGGGACATAGGCCAGCCCCTTCCGTGCCCGGAGATCCGTCCGATCATGGGTGATATCGGCCCCGTCGAACAGGATCTTGCCGCCCCGCACGGGAAGCAACCCGGTCAGCGTCTTCAGCGTCGTGGTCTTGCCCACCCCGTTCCGGCCCATGAGGCAGACGACCTCGCCCGGTTCGATCGTGAAAGACACGTTCCGGAGAATATGACTTTCTCCATAGTAGGCATTGACGTGTTCAAGCACCAGCGTTAACCGGTTTGTTTCTTGTGCCATGCGTCACACTGCTCCGTTTCGCAACTAATGGGCGACCTTGGCCCGTCCAAGGTAGATGGCTCGTACATGTTCATCCGCTTGCACGGTTTCGACCGTACCCTCGCACACGACCGTCCCTTCCGCCAGCACGGTGACGATGTTCGCGATCTGTCTTACAAAGTCCATATCATGCTCGATCACGACGATCGCCTGTTTGCCCGCGAGTTTGGTCAGCAACTGGCCGGTCTGTTCTGTTTCCTTGTCGCTCATACCGGCGACCGGCTCATCCACGAGGAGCAGCGAGGGATCCTGCAAGATCACCATCCCGATTTCCAACCATTGCTTCTGACCGTGAGACAAAGACCCGGCTCGATCATGCGCATGCTCCGTCAACCCAATGGTTTCCAATGTCTCGTCAATCCGTTCACGCTCCGCCGGGGTGGACCGTCCCATCAAGGTCGGGAACACGCCCTTACTGGCACGCTTGACCGAGAGATCCAAATTCTGCCAGACCGACAGGTTCCCATAGATCGATGGAGCCTGGAACTTCCGGCCCACGCCGAGCTTGGTGATATCTTCTGCGTTCTTCCCGACCAGATTAATCCCGTTCCCGAACAACACCTTGCCGGACGTCGGCTTGGTCTTGCCGCAAATCACATCCAGCAAGGTCGTCTTGCCGGCCCCGTTCGGACCGATCACGACACGAAGCTCGTTGTAATGCACGCTAAAGTTGCAGTTGTTAAGCGCCTTGAATCCGTCGTAGTCCATGACGACGTTTTGGCAATTAAGGATCAGATTGTCGTTGGTCACGCCGCTGTACTCCCTTCAGCTTTGATCAACGGTGTCGGAGTTTTTTTCCGATCGGTCAATTTCCGAATCATGCCGAGGAGTCCATCCGGGAACATGGTTACGACCACCACAAAGAGTCCGCCAAGGATAAACGGCCAGGCCTCCGGGAAATAGTTGGTTAAGACACTCCGGCCATAATTGACGGCTACCGCACCCAAGATCGCTCCGATCAGCGTCCCGCGCCCACCGACCGCCACCCAGATGACCACCTCAAGAGACGGCAAGACCCCGATCTGTGCCGGAGTAATGATCCCCACCTGCGGGACATAGAGCATGCCTGATAATCCCGCAAGCCCCGCCGCCACGACAAACACGAACAGCTTGAACATCCAGGGCGTATACCCGGAAAAGGTCACACGCGACTCGCTGTCTCGTATCGCGATCAAGACTTTTCCGGCTCGCGAGGCGACGATCCATCGACAGAAGAGGTACGTCGCGCCAAGGGCCAAGACGGTAATGATATACAAGGCCCGTTGTGTCGAGGGATCGGACAGCCGGTAGCCGAGCAGCTGCTTGAAATCGGTCAATCCGTTGGTGCCACCCAGCCTGGTCTCGTTCCGATTGAAGACCAACCAGGCGGCAAAGGCCAAGGCTTGCGTGATGATGGCAAAGTACACACCCTTGATTCGGCTACGAAAGGCCAGAAACCCAAATATTGTGGCGAAGAGAACAGGAACAAGAATGCCCCCGAAGAGAGCGCCGGCAAAACTTTTGAATGGATACCAGAAGAGCGGCAGTTCTTTGACCTGTGTCCAGACCATGAAATCCGGAAGCTCACTCCCATAGACGCTTTCCTTCCCGATCTGCAGGGCGAGGTACATCCCCATGCAATAGGCACCAAATCCGAAAAAGACGCCTTGCCCCATGCTGAGGACACCGCAATACCCCCAGATCAGGTCAAGTCCAAGCGCAAGAATGGCGAAGCAGAGAAACTTGCCGAATTGGTTCAAGCGAAAGTCAGAGAGATAGAGCCACGAATCTTCCCCAGGCAACACGTTCAAGAGCGGCAAGACGACCAACAACACGAATCCTGCCACATAAAAGGAGAGTGTTTCGCGGCTGTTTTGTTGAGTGGCCATTTGTTCAGGCATCGGCGTTGCGTCCTTTCGCGGCGAACAGGCCTTGCGGCCGCCACTGCAGGAATAAAATCACACCGACCAAGATGAAGACCTTCCCGTAGACGGCTCCACTGACTGGCTCGATCAGTTTGTTCAACCCGCCGATCCCTAATGAGGCCCAGATGGTTCCAGCCAGCTTCCCGACCCCGCCGGTCACCACCACCATGAACGCATCGACGATATAGTTCTGCCCGAGTCCTGGATCGACATTGCCCACCATCGTCAGCGCCCAGCCTGCAATGCCGGCGAGTCCCGAGGCAAAGGCGAAGGTATAGGAATCGACTTTCCTGGTGGGGATACCGAGACACGCACTCATGTTGCGATTCTGCGTGACCGACCGCACTCGCACACCAAGATTCGAGCGGAACAACAAAAAGTAAATCCCCAGCACGCACACGATCGACAGGATGATGATGAAAATTCGATTATACGGGAGGTAGACCCCCACCATCACCTGCGCTCCACCGCGTAACGCTTGGGGGGCGATAACCGCCGTCAGATCGCCGAAGTACACGCGAGCCGCCTGCATCAGGATCAAGCTCACCCCCCATGTCGCCAAGAGCGTCTCGAGCAGTCGCCCATAGAGAAACCGGATCACAGTGGCTTCGAGCACTAATCCGAACAGGGCCGCCGACAAGAACGCGACGGGCAAGGCTACGGGGAAATACCAGTCGAAGTGTTCCGGAGAAAACCATGCAATGAACGCCTGTTGTGTGATGAAGGTGGCATAGGCCCCGACCATCATCAATTCGCCATGCGCCATATTGATGACGCCCATCAAGCCGAAGACGATGGCCAGACCGAGCGACATGATCAGCAGAATGGAACTAAGGCTGATTCCTCTGAACAGCGTTTCAATGCTGCCGGCCCACCAGCTCCACGAATCGATCTGTCCGATCGAGGCTTGAGCTGAATCCGCCAACACGCGCTGTTGTTCGGTTGCGCCGCTTTGCGTTCCGGCTTCCACCACATCCTTGAGCGCCGACAGCCCGTTCTGACTTCTGAGTTCTCCGAGTTTCTTGATGGCGGCCAGTTTGACGGCGTGATCGTCAGACCGAAGCTGGATCAGCTGCGCGGACTCCTCCATCGTATACTTCACCCACCAGACCTGCTCCTTCACAGCCGCCGCTTCGAGCCACGTGATCGCTTCCGGCCGGCCTGTGCCGACCAGATCAGCAGCAGCGGACCGCCTCGTATCCGCCTGTTCACTAGTCAGATTGGCATGGTTTTTCAGTAAATCGATCACCGGCTTGATGGCCTGCCTGACGGCTCGATCGGCTTCCGCTCGAATCTCATCCAGCTTCGGAATGAGACTCGCATCCCCCTTCTCAATGAGCCATGCGGCCGCTTGACTCCGGAGTGCTGCGTCGTCACCTTTGATGTCGATGAGAGCCTGCTCGATTGGGTTGGCCGGTGGGACAGACTCTGACGCGGTCGAAGAGACCGCATCAGCGGCCGGCGCTGACGTGGAGAGCAGACCGATCGGAAGGATGGTCAACAGAACGAACGCGATGACATAGCGTGAGAAACGGTCCAACCCCATCACCAAGATGACCTCCATACCAGGACTTCAGCAACGGCCGTAGATGGAGAGGCCGACCCCTCTCCATCAAGAGAGGCCGGCGGATTCCCATTCAGATCCCAGGCCCCTGCGAGAACGGTCCATGACAATGAGCCCCGTCCTCGGTGTCTCAAGTCTTCTTACTTTTGATAGGTCCCTTGATGATTAATCCAATCGCACCCCTTCTCCGGATTCGTATACTCGCTCCACGGTTCAGGTTTCACGAGCCCCTTGGATCGATGCACGACTTTGAATTGGCCGTTTTTCAAAATTTCGCCGATCAGCACGGGCTTGTGCGTATGCTGATTGCAACAATCCATCATGATTTCCCCGCCCGGTGCGAGGAATTTCTGGTTGTAGACCGCCGCACGCACCTTGTCCACGTCGGTGGCTCCGGCTTTTTCAACCGCCTGCTTCCACACATACACCCCGAAATACGCCGCTTCCATCGGATCGTCGGTGACGCGGTTCTCACCATCCGGTAAGTTGTTTCGCTTGCAGTACGCTTTGAAGTTCGCCACGAACTTCTTATTCTGTGGGGTATCGACACTTTGATAATAGTTCCATGCCGCCAAATGTCCGACTAAGGCCGTGGTGTCCATGCCACGCAGTTCGTCTTCGGCCACACTGAAGGCCATGATCGGCGCGTCTTCTGCCCGCAGTCCCTGGTTGCCGAATTCCTTATAGAACGGGACGTTGCTGTCTCCGTTGATGGTACTGATGACGGCCGCACCGCCACCGGCGGCAAACTTCTTAATCTTGCCGCAAATGGTTTGATAGTCCTGGTGGTGGAACGGGGTGTATTCTTCCTCAATATTCGACGCCGGTACCTTCTTGGCCAACAGCATGGCACGCAGAATTTTATTCGTCGTGCGGGGGTAGACGTAGTCCGTGCCAAGCAGATAGAACTTTTTGTAGCTCCCCCCTTCTGGACTCATCAGGTATTCCACCGCCGGCGCAGCTTGCTGGTTCACTGCAGCCCCGGTGTAGAACACGTTCCGCGAGCACTCCTCCCCTTCATATTGGACCGGATAGAAGAGCAGGCCGTTGTTCTTTTCAAAGACCGGCAACACGGACTTCCGACTCACCGAGGTCCAACAGCCGAACACCACCGACACTTTATCTTCGAGGAGGAGCTGCTTGGCTTTTTCCGCGAAGAGGTCCCAGTTCGAAGCCGGATCGACGACTTTGGCTTCAATCTGTCTCCCCATGACGCCGCCGGCCTTGTTGATTTCCTCCACCGCCATCAACACCACATCACGAAGAGAGACTTCACTGATGGCCATCGTGCCGCTGAGCGAATGCAACACGCCAATCTTGATCGGGGGGCCACCCGCTGCATAGGACAACGCATAATGACCGAGGTTTCCTAAGAGGGCTGCCACCCCGATTCCAGTCGCAACTCTCCCGGTTTGTCCAAGAAATTCTCTTCGCGAGGATCCAGTCTGTTCGATGGCAGGTGCTACTTCGGTGGCGTTTGGTACATCTTGAGGCAAGTTTTTGTCCATATTGCATCACTCCTTATTCGTATGCGTGAATTGCAAACTTTCGGTGGATGCCGATCTTCTTAAATTCTGTCCTGACCAGTCCGCCACACAGGCGCCAGCGGTTCGCCATGAAGCCTTTCTCAACGCGATTCCGGCACAAGACGAGACTGACCGACCTGGCCGATGCTCAGACGATTCCCTCCTTTCCCAACAACGCCTGAACGCTGGTGGAACCTAAGTGACACGTGCACGAAAACATGGAAAGCTACCTTTTACGCTGTATCTCATGCCATTGGCAAGTGAATCTACTTAAAAATAGCTCGATGACCTCTGACGAAAGAGTACTTACCATAGGTCATATCTGCCAATTTGGATGCCGGATTGTATACATTACACCTTCACTGCGTCAAGGGCTTTTCTTGCCGATTGAACAAGGCTACTCCCGGCAAACCTAGACCAGAAAACCACTCCCCGCAATACGGCCATTTCCGATTCCTCTCTAAAACGAGCCCTGCCGGTTCTAGTTAAGACTCCTACACTCCCATAACGGGATTGATGGCGATCCACCGTTAGGCACAGAGAACAATACCCGTATACTCTGCCAAGCCGGGAATAATCCGAACGATGCAGCGGAATAACCTCCACACACATAATGAGTCCATCGATCCCCCTTACCCGTTCTCGCGATTCATTCAAGACGAAACGATCGACACCTTATTCTGAGGAGAGCTGCCCACTGATCGACATATCGACATGCAGAGAACAGCTGACTTGTTGAGAGTATTCACCATCGCATTTTTTGTTTTTACTGCGTCTTCCTGCTACACTACAACTCAATTTTTACCGCCAGAGCACCCAACACTATGGATCACATGTCAAATCACACATCATCCCCATCATTGATGTTAAAGCTGAGTTGGCTGGTACTCGCTTGCTTGCCCCTCTTGCTTGTCGGGTGTGCAGGCTCTCGTCCAACCACTTCTGTTCATGAGACTCCCCTTGGCTCCGTTTTCCTTGAGCCCGTCTCGGACAGCTCCTTCCAAGCATCTCATCCGATCAAATTGTCGGAGACAACCGTTGGAGATGTCTTACGGGGCATCCACACCAAAGAAAAATCCGGGTTCCTATTGCTCTTGGGTAAAGCCGCCAAATCGACGAACTTGAACGATATTCGGACCTTCTCCGAGGATGATATTGCATTCCTGACACCGCATATTACTGCGGCCTTGGCGCAAGCCAATCCCACCCAACGCGTTGGGTTCCGCATCTATTCCACAGCGTATATCGCCCCATCCGCCAAGACCGCCCAACAGCGGGAAACGACCGCCGGCTATCTGTTTGCAGACGGCCTGTCCCTGCATGTGACCTTGACGCAATACCGCCACTATGCGGGAAAGAAATCTGCGGGGAGTCAAAAGGAACCACGCCCGCTTCCGGATACCGATGGTCTTCGAGACCGAGAGGTGACGTTCTTGCCGGAAGGAGCGGTTCGTTCCGACGTGTACGATCGATCGAGTTGGATTGGAAAATCAGAAGATCGGTCACTGGCCATCGACTATCAACTTTTGGCGAGGTTGCTCACGCCGCCTCCAGCGCCCGCTCCGATTCCGCAACCAGTTCCGGTGGTCACGGCACCGCCTCCGGCAGGACAAGCCATTCCGTCTCAGGCCGCACCGATCGCCACCCAGGACACCGAGCTGCAGGCATTTAAAGAAGAAATGAAGGCACTGCGGAAGAAAGTCGATGAGCAAGAAGCGGAACTTCAGCGCCTGAAGAATCCCCCGCTCAAGAAAAAACCAACTCCGTAACCAACAGTGGCGCACTCACGTGAAGCCTTACGGTTTGACAGCCTGGCTCCAGTTTGTGCCTTCGGGGATTCTGCTCAGGCGCGTCTTCCTTGCCTACTCCGTCGAAGCAGCCATTTCTGGCTGCGGAGTTGGGAGAGGATCCAATACCTCTTCGAGAGGAACGACCGATTCCAGTTCACCGTTCACTGGCGCTTCCGCATCTGCGTCGACCGTCTCGACTTCCGCACCGGCGGACTGAATCTCATTTCCATCCATCGGCAACAGGGCCTGTTCAGCTTCGCCGAGCTCCTTGAACTCACGCAGCGGCGGCAATTGGGAAAGATCGCTCAACCCAAAATGCTCAAGGAAGAACTTGGTCGTCCCATACATGATCGGCCGACCTGGGACTTCTTTGCGCCCGACGATTCGCACCAGTTTTCGCTCTAACAACGTGCGCAGGACACCAGAAGTTTCCACACCTCGGATTTCTTCAATCTCCCCCCGCACCAGCGGCTGCTTATAGGCGATGATGGCCAACGATTCCAGTGCAGATCTGGACAGTTTTGCCGCCGTCTTGGCCTTGTCCAATCGTTTTACCCAGGAAGCATAATCCTGTTTCGTCACGAGGCGATAACCACCGGCGACCGCGACTAATCGCACCCCACGCCCTTCCTGATCGAGCGCTCGGCCGAGATGATGCAAGGCCTCCTCGACTTCCCCCTTCGAGACCGTGCCTATCGCGGCAACAAGGCGTACTAGGGGCAACGGTTCTGCTGAGACAAAGAGTAGTGCCTCCAGAATACCCTGAAGCTCGGCTATGCTTTGGGGCCGCTCATCATTGAGACTCTCTGAATGCAGCACTTCATTCGTCTCTTCCCTGATCACCGTTTCTTCCGTATTCGCCGCAGGTATGGTTTCCGTTTCCTGCACATCCACCTCATGAACCACATCCGCCGTCAGTGGCGTCATGCTCCCCTCCATTCCGCATCAACATCGTCCAGCTCTGCCGGATCAGGCACCAACGAGAACATCCGCGAGACCAGAATCGGTCCGAACGTTTCGGCTTGGAACACGCGGGCGACTCGCAAGCGCATCAATTCCAGCAAGGCCAAAAACGTCACGACCACCACCATCCGATGGAGCGATCCTTCGAACAGCGCCGCGAACGAGACCGAGTCTTTGCCTTCAAGCGTTTCCAGAATGAGGTTCATTCGTTCCCGAACCGTGAGATTGTCGGGCACGATCTCGATGAGCCGGCTTTCCGGATTGCGCTCGAGCACGGCTTTGAGCGCGTCGACCAAATCGAACAATGAGAGGTTTTCAAGAGGAAGATCCTCGTCAGCGATTGCTTCGATCGGAACAGCGTCCTCACGCCAAAAGATCTCACGCCACATTTTCTCTTGATCATCGAGCTGGCGCGCCGCCTCCTTGTAGGCCTTATATTCGAGCAACCGACGGACCAGCTCTTCCCGTGGATCAGGCCCCTCTTCTTCGTCGTCGATCGCCTCGTCAGCCGGCAGCAGCATCTTGGACTTGATCTGCAACAGCGTCGCCGCCATCACCAAAAAATCTCCCGCGACATTGAGGTTGAGTTCCTCCATCGCCTCCAGGTACTCGATGTACTGCTGGGTAATCATCGCGACTGGGATGTCGTAGATATTGATCTCGTTTTTCTTGATGAGATGGAGCAGGAGGTCCAGGGGCCCTTCGAAATTTTCGATGCGGACCTTGTACGGCAGCTCTGTTTGCTCAAACCCGTCGGCTTGGGATTCCACGGCCTGTTTATATCAACTTATGGGGAGGGGGGCAAGTCTGATTCTATATATTGGGGGGATAAACAAGTGATCCTCATTTGAGCTTTATCGCATAGGCCACGAGCAACGCTGCCGTGACGAGCAACCCAAACGTCAGCACATACTGTCTGTTCTTGGTGTGAAGGAAGCTGGGGGGCTGGAGCGGCTCAAGCCGCTTTACCCGAGCGAGCAGCGGCGGATGGTCGAAGCGTGCTCGAGCAAGGTCGTCTTGTTGCCTGAACTCGGCGTTTGAAAAATCAGCAGGTCCGAGAAATTGGGCGCCGGCAAATAGCGCTTCCCCCTCGAAAACCGTAAAGGTAAAGAAGGTTTCGCGGCTGAAAATCGCGTCGCGAAAACTGAGACGACTCTTAAAACGGCCGCCGGAGAATCCTGTCCCCAGGCCGAACCTCGACCGTTCAAACTCCACCGACTGCTCAGCGGTAACTTCCAAAAATTCCGCCGTCCCGTCGAAGAGCGCGCCGGTACAGTCCACCGACCGCCGAAACACCGATCGGTGAAATCTCGTACTCGGACCGAACTTCGTCTCGCGACAAGCCACCGGGCCGACAAATTGTCCTTGAACAAAATGCGCCTGTTTTTCAAAGACAGCCCCGGAGAGCTCCACCGTTTCCTGAAAAACCGACCAGGAGAGATCCACCCCTTCTTTAAATCGAGACCCCTGCAAGTCAACGGGACCCTCAAACCGCAAGGTACTGGCGACCGAACGATGGCGTACCGCACCCTGCACGACGGAATCTCGTATCCTGAGCCCTCCACGAACAAGTCGTTGCTCCTGGCTGTGACCAAGATTGTCCTGATTCGGGAGCTGAGCCTCCAACGACGATCTGGAAAGTGCCTGTGGGATGAGACGGTCAAACAGAACATCCCCCTGAACGATCACCCCAACAAGATCGACCGGATGCCCCCCCTCAAGCGCCTCTATAATCGCCTCACCGCGTATGCTATGGGCCTCCCGCTCAACCTGCGTACAGGTTGGTGCGAGATGAAGCACAAGGCCAGCCTCTCGCCCTTGGGTTGATCCCCCCTCGGCAACGCAAGCCGCATCAGCCTCAGAGAGACCCAGGCAGATCGTAAAGGCAGCCACTAGGACCACCTTTCTATACGCCATCATCGTCCTTGACATGGGAATCCGCACAAGCCCTGAGGGAACGACCAGACGAGCGGACTCGTCTCGCAGGCAACCGAGAAGACTATGCTACCGAAGTACCCAACGACCGCTGCCGGACCTACCCGCAATCCAGCAGCGATACAGGGCAGTACGCCTAGCCCCACATGCTGAAAACCCTACATCTGCGATAGGCTAGGCACATCGAACGGTACGAGCAAAATCTGTCGTGGGGTAATCACCGAGTTCCTGGCGACTAATTATGCCGATAATCGTCGTCCAGCAGTTCTTCTGACTTATCGATGAGCGCATCCCCATCATCATCCGTATCGAGATCCAGCTCATCTCGGACGTCGTCTTCGTCGAGCTCATCCTCCATCTCGAGATCATCATCCACGACATCCTCATCGTCCAAATCAGCTTCATCCGGCTCTATCGGCATAGCCGGCTTCACAGAGACGATTTTCCGTGGCGCCATCTCCTCTTCATCAGCAACCTGCTTGACAGGTTCGTTCGAGGGACTGGGCTTCGGGGGCGTTTTCTTCGCTGATTTGCTCACCGCTTTCTTGGCTGATTTGCCGGCTGCTTTTTTCGCGACCGGTTTCTTCTTTGACGCGGGTTTGGAGGCCTTGACAACCGCACGCTTCTTCACGGCCTTTTTCGCCACTGCCTTTTTGGTTGCTGTTTTCTTGGCAGCGACTTTCTTTGCTGCTTTGTTCTTCGGCGACGGTGCAGCCTTTTTCGTCTTAGACGGCGCTTTCGCGACGGCTTTCTTCTTTTTGTTCGCCATTCCGATCCCTCCTCTTCGTTTCAGCGGGGCACAACGCGCCTCCATCTAGCATGAACGAACAGGCTCTTGCAACCACCTCCGTCATGATTTCTACGGCCCCCTAGGTCCCCCCTTACTTTGTGTTCAATAGAAGTGTGCGCTCCGTCGAGAGCCGGGGAAAAACAGGCCGACGGACATATCACGGAGGCCCATCCAAACCCTCGGTGGCAGCATGCTATGATGATAAAATACCTCGCTGAATCCTTGGTCATCTTTATGCCTGTTATCAATCGCGGATAAAACGTACGGAGGAATACACCGCCCGTGAACCGACTGCATATCGTAACTATCGCCCTGGGGATTGCGGCTACTGTAGGAGGACCGGCCCTTGATCTTTCTCCGGCCACAGAGATTCTTATGGAAAATGGCTCACCCTATTATGTCCCGGCTGCCGCGACCGTGGTGAGCGGCACACCCATCCGCTGGGAGAATCCGACACCGACACATCACACCGTCACGCACAACGGCTGCCTACAAGACGAGAGCCCCTGCCTCTTTAACTCAGGAACGGTTCCACCGGGAGGACAGTTCACGATCCCAGGCCTGCCCCCTGGGCGATATGCCTATCACTGTGGGATCCACCCCATCATGCGAGGACAGCTCATTGTGACCGATGATTCATCAACCCCCGCTCGTCTGTAAGACAGCATCCATTGTCCGCTTGCAGAGGTGCCGACCGCTCCTGTAGCTTACCGATTGTCCGAATATCGGACACAGAAAGCGCATGACTATGAAGGCTGTTGCCGCCATCCGTAATCCTATCTCCTTGACCGGAGAAACACTGACCCTCTTGGCCTGGCATATCCCGGACCTTGTTGCCTACCAACATCAGCCAGACGAATGGTGGTTGGCTCCACTCGATGACGACCTCCCATTGATCCGGCTGAACCGCACCGGCTTAGATCTACTGAGGGCTATGAACGGCCATACCTCCGTAGAAACCCTCCTTGAACAATATGGCTCCAAGATTTGCGGGCCCGATGGGCAGCCTGGGTCCTGGCACTTGGAACGGTGGGCAACCCCCAACTACTCCCTCTGCTATTACGGGACTGAACCACCCGGAGGCCACCGACACAAGGCCAAGTGGGATGTGCTGCTCCAACAGGTGCGAGAAGGCTGGTCAGGGCAAGAAGGCTTTGAAGGCGAGCACCACCTGGAAGAGTTCCATCACCACGAGCTGACCGAAAGCTCGAGAGATGACGGCCATTTTGATTTGATTGAAACCACAGTCTCTCATCTCTTCCGAGAGCCAAGCGAAGCCTTGGACGGTCTGACTTATGGTCGACTGCTGATGCGACAACTCAGGCGACTCGGTTGGTTCGCTCCTAAACCGAAAGTCCTGCTGGAGATCGGTGGCGGCCTCGGATACGTTGCACAGGAACTGGGGAAAGATCTCCTCCCGTTCGAGAAACAAGGAATCACCTACCTCTCGCTCGACATTACGCAGCCATTCCTCAATCTCCAGATCGCTCGGGCCAAAGCGGGCGGATGGAACGTCACCGGCACCAGAGCCAATGCAGAACAGCTGCCGCTGGCTGATCGTTCTGTCGATCTTGTCATCGACAACGAGAACATGGCCGACATGACACCAGTCCAACTGACCAAGCAGGAACTCGTGTCTGGGATGGGAACGACGGCACAACATCAGGAAGCACTCGATTGGATCAGGCGGCTTCGCCTGCCCATCGAAGCCAATCCACCGGACTCGGTGATCTTTAACGTAGGGCCGATTCGCTTTGTCGAGGAATTATGGCGGGTGCTCAAACCAGGTGGCCGAGCATTTCTCACTGAGTTCGGCATTGAACAGGGATGGCCTGCCCCTGTGAAGCTCCCAGGACATACCGAGTACGAGGTGCAGTACAGCCATCTCCGCCAAGCTGTCCGCTGGCTGGGGTTCCAAGAACGCTATCTGTCACTTCCGCAGTTTCTTGGACTCAAACCCGACACGAAAGTCCTCTGCACCGGCGCCACCTATACCATCCAGCGATTTTGCCAGTCGATCAACCGCCCCTTCGCCGTACGAGCCTACAGTGAGAAGGAACTCCAGCAAGTCTTAGGCGACCTCCTCCCCAAACTGCAAGGTCTCCACTACCACGATCTCGCCGACCCGGCCTGGTTCGGCCTCCAAGACTTCAAAGTGTTGTTACTGGAAAAACCCGGCGGCGCCCCCAAAGCCCAGTTCACGGAGAACAAGGGCTATCGGTGGTATTCGCAGAAGTAAGAAGGTTGAGGGCAAACTGGTTAGTTCCTTGTACTCGCTGACCGCCCACGGGAAAAGGCATTTATCGTGCCGCCCTGAGCAACTAAAAATGGGCTCGGGTCAAACAAGCTCTGTGTGGCAGTGGTCGTTCAATGCGCGCGGTGGAGAACCGACCAAACTGCCCTCTGCTGGATGGGAAAGATTTCACCAAACAGATAGGATATTACTCAACCTCCTTAACCTCGATTGCAAACCTACGATCATCTTGCATACATTCATAGAACTTGACTAGGCATCCTTGATCAGTTACCCACTCACGAATGCGAGCCCTGTTAGATTCTGGCATTCGTAGCCCAAAGATAACTCCCGTCAATAGCTCAGCAGGATACGGTCGAAGCCCTGCTCCTCTCTTAGTATCGATGATCCGATATTCTCGCTCATAAGCCCAACCATCGTGCTTCGTCATGAAAGTAAGCTGAACCTGTCTCTCTATCGAGGTGTTGAAGAATTCGATGGTAGGATATTCAGGAGAATAAAAAACTGGTTCAGCAGCACCAAATATATACGCGTCATTGGCTGCTGAAAATTCGATACAGTACCCACGGTGCTGTTCTGCATAGTGAGACCACATGAGAATGTTGTCACGAACACTCGATAAGCAGAACAACCCAACGTTACTTAACCAACGTGCAGCGACTTCTTGAACCAGCTTTTGCCTCTGATGGTCACGATAATGACCTTCTAGAACAAGATGATCTGTTTCAGCGGCGGCCTTGTCAGGCGTCAGATCAGGGTGCTGTCTTTGAAGCATCTTTCGAGCTACGTCAGCCTTCTGCTCGGTACTCCCTTCAAATGTGTACCATGGTCTACATTCAAATGGATCATTCAGCTCCCCAGGAGAAGAAAACCAAACTTGAGGTGTTACAAATAACTCTTCCGAATATTCGTTCAGATATCCATATTTGTACAGATACTTCACGCTCACAATATGAGACTTGTCTTTGCTAGCTCTAACAGCACCCCTTCCCGCAATCCCAAATCACTCACCAAACATTCTTCCTGCCTAAGCGTCTCCATAATCGTCCTGATGATGATCGCCCCGGCGACGATGACTTCTTCTCGATTCCTTTCTAAGCCCGGCAGGCCGATACGCTCGGCTTTCGTTCGACTCAGCAATGTCTGTTCGAGTTCTCGGATCCGGTCGAGCTTCAGCACATAATTATGGATGCGTGCTGGCTCATAAGCAGGGAGTTTCTGAGCCATGGCAGCCAGAGCTGTGACTGTCCCGGCAGTTCCGACGAACGTGGCCTGTCGATAGTCACCCATCTCAGCAAGCGCCGCCCTCGTCTCCCGCGTGATCCACTCACGTGCATGGCGCACTTCCTCCTCAGTCGGAGGGTCGTGACGCAAAAGTCGCTCACAGAGGCGGACGACTCCTATATCGATAGATCGCGTGATCGGGTTTTGACCTAGCCGATCAAGGATGAATTCCGTACTGCCGCCACCGATATCCAGCGCCAGAATATCCGTCACTCCAACTGGCAAGCCGGAACGAATGCCGAGTAATGTCCGCCGGGCTTCCTCCTCACCGGAGATGAGTTCAACCTCCAACCCACACTCTGCTTTCACCCGTGCCAAGAATTCCGCTCGATTGCTGGCATCGCGAACAGCACTGGTCGCCACAACCGCCGTGGCTTCAACCTGATAGCTCTCAATGACGCTTTGCCACTCTTGGAGACAGTGGATGACGCGATCCATGGCGGCAGGACTCAGCCGTTTCGTCTGATCGACGCCTTCTCCCAGCCGGAGAATACGCCGTTCGGATCGAAGTTCTTTGAGAGGATACCCTGAGGCGAGATCTGCAATTAACAACCGACAGGTGAGGGTGCCGATATCAATGCCGGCCAATCGTCGCGGACGCTTCGTTGGCTCGGTCATTGCTCGTTCCGAATGGCTTCCATCTCGGCTTCCAACTTCTTCTGCGACTCTTTCACAACTTCAACCTCCTTGACCAGACGCACGATCTCGGCATCGTAGACGACACGCTCGGCCGTTTCTCCCCGCTCCTTCATATCCACCGCCCGCTCGCCTATATCCTTGTACAGATCCGACAGTTGCTGATCCAGCTTGCGTAGCTCCAGCCGCATGCGGAGCAGTTCTGTCTCCTCCAGCGCCCGTCCCGCTGCATGGACAGTTCCGAGGCGGAGCGTGGCAATCCCAGTCCGCAGATCGTCTTTGATTCGCTGCAACAAGCCCATATGAGCTCCAGATCGACAAAGTAGCATGCGTGAAGCTGACAGCGAGGATTCCGTCAGCCTGCCCACCCTGTCGCGTATCAGTTCATTCAGCTGATTGAACCCAACTCCAACTTCTTCTCCCACTTGCGAAGCATGGCTTCGCGCAGTCCCTGATGGGCTGATTCCGTCAACCCTGGATCAGATTGTAGCAGCGAAAAGGCCTCCTGCCTGGCCTGCTCTAACAGATCGCCATCGCGCACCAGATTGGCAACGCGAAACTCCGGCATGCCCCATTGACGCAACCCAAAGAACTCACCCGGCCCCCGAATACGCAGATCGTCTTCGGCAATGACGAACCCATCGTTTGACCGGACGAGCGCCTCTAACCGTTCCCTAGCCGCCGACATCGATTCTTCACTGCCCAGCGTCCTTCTGCGTGATTCCGCTTTCCCCCGTCCTAGGTTTTGCGCCATCAACAGACAATAGGCTTGATGACTGCTCCGCCCGACTCGTCCGCGCAATTGATGCAACTGAGCGAGCCCAAATCGTTCGGCATGTTCAATCAGGATGACCGTCGCGTTCGGGACATCCACGCCGACTTCAATGACAGTTGTGGCGATCAATAACTGAATGGTACCGGCTTTAAAGTCGGCCATCACCTCTTCTTTTTCCGAAGCCTTCATGCGTCCATGCAACAGGCCAACACGAAAGTCCGAAAACTCTCCATTCCGCAATTGTTCCGCACCCTGAATTGCCGCCTGGAGGTCGACCTTCTCCGATTCTTCCACCAACGGATAGACGATGTAGGCTTGTTTGCCGGCATATAATTCATCGTGCACAATCTGATAGGCTCGCCGCCGTTGTCCATCGTTAAATAAAAACGTCCGCACCGGCTTGCGCCCTGGAGGCATGGCATCGATAACCGACACGTCAAGATCACCATAGACCGTCATCGCCAGCGTGCGGGGAATCGGAGTCGCGGTGAGCACGAGCACATCCGGTTTATAACCCTTCTCGATCATCGCCTTTCGCTGCAACACTCCAAACTTGTGCTGTTCATCGATGACCGCTAAACCCAAACTCTTGAATGTAACGCCTTGCTGCAACAACGCATGGGTCCCGATCGCCACCTGAACCGCTCCCGCAGCTAACTGTTCGGCCTGCGCACTCTTGATCGACGCTTTCTCGCCGCCGCGCATCAAGACCGTCTGCAACCCCAAAGCCTGCAACATTCCTGAAAGATTCCGATAATGCTGTTCGGCAAGAATTTCTGTCGGGGCCATCAAGGCCGCCTGATAGCCAGACCCACAAGCCATGACGATGGCCTGTACCGCGACCGCTGTCTTTCCTGAGCCCACATCCCCCTGAACTAACCGATTCATAGGGCGTGGCGAAATCATGTCCCGAAATATTTCGCGAATGACTCGCTCCTGAGCCCCCGTAAGCCGAAATGGTAAAAGACCGGTCAGCTGTGCGAGCAAGGGAGTTCTGGGATTGAACCGCACCTCTTTCCGCTCTTCATGGACCGCTCGATGCCTAGACGCCAACGCCAACTGCAGCAGTAAGAGTTCCTCAAACGCCAACCGCCGATGGGCCGCCGTCTTTCCACGCTCCAGCAGATGACCATCCGTTCCCGCCTTTGGGAAATGCACATCCTGGAACGCCTCATGGATCGGAATCAGCCGCTGCCTCGCCCGAAGCGGTGCCGGCAAATGATCAATGAGATCCATCCTATGGTCGGTCAAGACATTTCGCACGAGGACCCGCATCTGACGAGAGGTCCACCCTTTGGTTTCATGATACACAGGGACGATTCGTCCAACATGCAGCGTCGATTCCAGACCTTCTCCGACGACCTCGTACTGTGCAACATCCATCCGTGGCACCATCCAGTCCCCTCGACCAGAGATCACCCGCCCGCTCAACATCACACGAGTTCCAACCGTCAGAACCTCTTCCAGATAGGGCTGATTGAAGAACACCACTTCCAGACGGCCGGACTGATCTTCGATGCCGACCTCCAGCACACTCAGCCGTCGATTTCTTGTCCGTTTTGCTTCACACTTTCCGACCATTCCACAAATTGACGCCACCATCCCCGGGACAAGATTTCCGATCGGTGTCATGACCGATCGATCCTCGTACCGCCAAGGGATGCTCCAGAGGACATCTTCGACCGTTTCGATGCGTAGTCGTTGTAAAACCGTGGTGCGCTTCGGTCCAACCCCCTTAGCGAATCGGACAGGAAGCCGCCAGAGCTCGGTTCGTCCTCCATCAGTCGATGCGGGTTCAGGAACAGATCCCGACGGCAACGTCGGAGGAGCCGCAGGCTGCTGCGCGGCCTTTCGAAGAGCTTGGATGTGCGCCCCCGCCGTACGCAAGCGACGACGTTGTTCATCAAGAGAAAGAGACGATGGAAAGTCAACGAAGAGGTCGCGAAGTGAAATCAGGCGCGCTTCAATCGCCTTGGGATACGGCTGTTGGCGAAGAGCCGACAGCACCTGGGTGGAGATAAAATCACTGAGATTAGTAACCGCCTTCAGATGGGCGCCATCATCTCGAGTCGCAAACTCAATCGGCCGAGCGATGCGATCCAGCCATTCCTCAAGCGGCCCCAACAGACCCGATTCAGTCTCCGCCTGCATATGGCGGACGATCGTAGCACAGCACCGCTCCGTGCACAACGCGACCGACCCGATCAGCCAAGCATTCGTCGGCTTCTTTTTCCAGATTGCTTGGTCACATTTTCCTAGGGTGCTACACTCTTGCCAGACCAATGTACCGCCGCAATATTCGCCATATCCTGATCCCGCTCGCGATCGGCCTGGCCCTCCTGATCGGGTACAACCTCTTTCTGAAGCCGCTCCATCCTTCGCTGACTAGTCCGACGGAAACCGTCGAATCCGTCCCCCCACCACCAGCACCGCCGCAGAGTAAACCCTCGCAGAGTGAATCACGGCTGGTTCGCGCACTTGACCAGACCGTCATCCCATCGACTCCACATCAATCGCTCTTGGAAGGAATTCGTGATGAAGTTGAAAAGCATAATCTTTCACTGGCGGAACATAAGCTGAAAGCACTCCCGGCATCCGTCCTATCGGACGGACAATCCAAACCCTTCGTCGCCATCCTGTGGAACAATCTCGGCTTGCAACAGGAACGTCTTCAGGGCACCGGTGCGTCTATCAATGCGTTTAAGAGGGCGGCGGAACTTGACGATACGAACCCCATCATCCTGATGAACCTTGCCCAAGCCTATTGGGAGCAGCGCGATCGGGCACTCAATGCGGAGTTCTTGACGAAATTGATGAAGGTAGCCCCAGACGACCCCTTCCCTCACCTTGCGATGGCCGACTTGTTGCAGGAACAGGATGACCTGAATGGAGCCACAATGCACTTGGCCCAGGCCAGTCAACGGGTAAAGCAAGACCCGGCACTCCAGTCCTATCTAGCCACCGTCACGGCAAAAGTTCAGCGCACGCGATCGGTCGAATCCCGCATGACCGCGCGAAGCAGCACTCATTTTGTCGTGAAGTTCGACGGGGAGGAGGACCAGAGCACCTGGACGTCAGTGTTGGAGATTCTCGAGGAGGCTTATCGAGACATCGGCCAGAAATTTGGGCAGTTCCCGACAAAACCCATCATGGTCGTCCTCCACGCAAAAGAATCCTTCCAGAGTTCGACTGGAAGCCCTGCGTGGGCTGATGGACTCTATGATCCCACGCTTGGGCGAATCCAGATTCCCACACAGGGAGCGACAACGGATAGGAAATGGCTTGCCACTGTGCTCCGTCACGAGTACGTCCATGCTCTGCTCCATGACCGTCTAGGACCACATGCCGCAACCCTCCCGACCTGGTTGAACGAAGGCCTGGCCATGCAACTGGCCGGAGATTCATGGCCCGATCTCAAAGAAACCATGCACGGCGAGATCAAGGTGATTCCATTGACTTCTCTGGAAGGTCCTTGGGGCGGACTTTCAGCCGAAGCTTCGATCGTCGCCTACTCAGAGGCCAATTCGGCAGTCAACTATTTGCTGGAGCGATGGGGCATGGCCCGCATCGACGATCTTGTGAAAGCCTTCCAGGCAAAGGCTTCCGTGGCAACTGCATTCCAGGACAAACTGCTGATCTCGTATGAGCAGTTCCAACGTCAATGGCTTGAGCGCTTCGAACAAGCCCGTTCCTAGTCTTCCCCTGGTATGACGGTTGGATCGCTGGGAGAACAAGCACCATCAAATGGGCACGGGTACCGACTCCTCCTGCGGCTGCTGAGGCCAGACAGGCAGTAAATCAGCCTGATCATTCAGCGGCTCCTGGTGGCTTCCCTCTTCAGACTCTCGTGGAGACAATTGATCTTCCCAAAGGATCTTCTTCCCGCTGGGATCATACATGCGAATTCTTAACTCAAACCGGTGAAAAGTGTTTGACGAAATTCGCCCCGACAGCGTAGACCGATCCGTGATCGAATGGAGATGAGGAGTTCCACCCAGGACCGTAGTAAACTCATCCTCCCAGACGAGAGAGCCGGTTGCCGCATCTACCGCACGCAATGAGAATATCGGCTGTTCGCTAGACGGCTGCCCTGCACGGACTCTTGTGATGGTGGCCCGACTAAATTTTCGAGTCGAAACGGCTTGCCCCCTGCCCTTTCCATCAGGTTGCACGAGGTTGAGTCGGCCTTCCCATTCGAATATCCCGGTATTCGCGTCGTAGACTCGCAAAACGAAGTTGGAGAGATCTGTAGCCCCTGGTCCGACACCACCCGCAAAAATACGGCCCCCCTCGTTCTTTCTTGCTCCATCACCTTCCTTGACCGTCAGTTCATAGACGTCATCGGATATGATCGCACCTGAGTCCGCCTCGTAAACCTTCACCGAAATCGCGGACACCGAACCGATCTGATACCCAAACCCTGCCGCCACAATGGCCTTCTTATCTGTGGAAACGACCTGAGCCAGCGCTTGATCAGTCCCACCGTAGATCCCGCACAATCCAATAAAGGCCACCAAGCTCAGGACCCTCAAACAACGGATTCCTACAGCCCAGCGCTTTTGCTCTATGGTACGAGCTGAGTGCCCAAAAGATGGTGGAAAGTCGAATGTTTGTGACATGTATCCTCCTCAGAATGTGGAGGCATTCTGAATGAGGATAGGAGGTCGGTAAATTCCTCACTGATGGGATGAATCCCCTCTAAAGAAGGTGCACAAAGAGACACAGCCCAGTGGGGTTGAGCCTATCCCCTGGCAAGCGCTGCGACACCAAACTATCGATACTGATGACGTGCCACGAAGCAATAGCCCCATTCTGCTAACTTCCGCACCCTGCCAAACAGTAGCTCCCACAGCATCGGTGTCCCACCTGGCAGATTGGGAAGAACGGGGGAAAATACGTCGAGTCTCGGAAGGACCTTCCCGGAAAGTTGAATGAAGTCGGCTGTCTCATGTTGAGCAAGGCAATACCGCTGACTAAGCACAGGCCTAGCCACTTCACATTGATACGCAATCAATCTGATGCTTGTCACCGGCTCGCCGCTCACACGCCATTTTTGCAGACACACAGCGCCGACATTTCGCGTCATCAATCAGAAGGCCGCCCGCATCGGAAACAGACTCTTCTCCTGATCTTTAGACTCCATGATACCCTCCCTCCATCAACCTACGCGTGACTGCACGGCACCCATTGCCGACCTTTTCCTCAACAGTCTATAGTGACTCAATGCAAAACAATCCTTTGCTTATTCTATTGCTCAGTACGTTCATTGTGGAGGCCGGATTTCTCTTCCTTGAGAACAGTTCATCCTTCGCGTCAGGCATGGCGTGGAAATTCGGTTTTTTCGTCTTCCTACCTCTTGGACTGTCCCTTCTGGTTTGGTTCAAGTTTAGATGGGGTGCGGCGGTTTGCGTCTTCTATGCAACGATCGGATTGGCTATCGACATCGCAACGGTGGTTCAGACCCTCTCAACAGAGGCCGCTGCTGTTGCTCCCATGATGGCCAGCATCGTCAGCGGGCTGTTCTATTTTTGCTTGATCCTTTTTGGGTGGCAATCATTCTTGGCCGTGGACCAGGAACTGAGGCCTCCCAAATTCCCCCCTCCCAATCCTCCGTCCCTTTCCTAATCGGAACGGGCTTGATACCGACGAAACCGGCTTGTTTCAGCCACTTCGCCGTCTCTGAGGCGGTATAGGTATTCCCCTGTTCGGTAAATAAGAGCATCGAGACGGCAAACAAGCTGGATTCCGACGGGTATAAACCTTCGTGGTCATGCAGAAAGGCATCTTGAATGATCAATCGACCACCAGGATTTAGAGCGGTACGAGCTCGGCGAAAGATAGCCTGGTTTTCTTTCGGTGAATAGAGGTGCAACACATTGGAGTACCAGATGACATCATACGTACCAGGGATCGATTCCTTGGAAAAATCGAGTGGGATATAGGAAAGCCGCCGCCCCGCCTTGTGAGTAGACGCGATTTCCTTGGCTACCTCAAGCGCAGGCTCTCGATCACAGACAGTCGCACGCAACCTTGGATTCTTGGTAAGGAATGCCAGGGCATAGGTACCAGGCCCCCCACCGAGATCCAACAGCGTTTGGGCCTGACCAAGATGAAGCTGCGCCGTAATCGCCGGAGCAATCTCCAACGTCCGGTGATGCATCGCCCAGGTGAATTGACGCCGATGGTCTTGGCTATCCGGCACATCATGATCAAGGGGCAATCCGCTCCGCACAGACTCAACCAACCGGATCCAGTCCGCCCAATGACTCCTGATCAGATTGAGATAGTCGCCCCGATAGGCAGGGTGATTGGCATTGAGCGCCGTCGCCCCAAGCCTACTATTTCTATAGACACAGCCCCTTTTGTGTAGCACTCCCGCAGAGGCAAGATTACGACAAAGGATGTTGAGACCCCGCTCACTGAGCTTCAGCTTCTTGGCTAGCGTGGTCAACGTCCATGCTCGATCTCCAATCACCGTAAACAGATCCACCTCAAGCGCCGCCAACAGTACTCTCGGCAATCGATAGCCAGAAATCGCATCGCGAAATTCATCAAACGTCGCGAGCCGAGACTTCACGCAGCACCCCCAATTTGACGACGACACCATCGTACAAGATCTTCAACTTTCGGTCGGTTCTGAAGATCAACTGGACGTGCAAAGGTGATCGCGACAAACTCATCGGTCATCTCTGTTTCTTCGACAAACCCTGATTGCAGCAACAGCGCGCGATACTTGGAGACGGTGGGCTGAAGAAAATACTTCGCTTGCTTGGCCACCTCGTCGGTTCCTAAATCCTCCGGAGTCCCATCCGACATCAGCGCCATCACCTCATCCATCGCCACACCATACTGACACAGGACTTTCCCCTCCGGTCGAATTTCTAACAACCACCCATCATCGCCAAGGTCCATGACCAGTGGTCCGTTCGGTTCCAGCTCGTATAGCTGGGGAAACGTCTGCACGAGGTCGGCACGCAACTGCGGCCAGGTCGGAGCAGTAAGTTCAGCCATGCTGGTGACTCCTTACTAAACGATTTCGAAGCTCCTTAAGACGCTGTGTATTTTCTTCAAGTTTTGGCAGGTGGTACTTCCGATCCATGCACACAACCTGTTCGAGTAGGTCAGCAGCCTCATGCAAGCGTCCCATGTCTTCATAGCACTGCACTAACACGTAGCGAGCACCGCCCACACGAAGTTCATCGCGTAACCGTTCCGCAATTGATTGACTGGTCTGACAACAGGCAATCGCGTCCTCATAGCGCTGCTGCATCAAGAAGGTCCTCCCGATCATGCGCCAGGCATCTGCCATACCACTGTGATTCCCTACATGACGCATGAGCACTAATGACTGTTCGTAGCAACGAATCGCCTCGTCGAATTGGCCGGTTTCTCTGGCCACCAACCCGAGATCCGAAAACAATACCGCCTTGGCCGCTTCATCATGGGTTTTGGTCATGAGATCGAGCGCTTCCAGATAATAGGCGCGTGCCCGGTCCCATTCACCCGCATCAGCCCGTAGATTCCCCAAGTTAGCCAGAGTTGTGCCGATACCTTTGTCATCGCCGAGTATTTTTTGCAGCTCGAGGACTTCTTGATAATGCGCCAGCGCCGCGTCCCGCCGTCCGCTCACTGCACAGATATTTCCAAGATTACCGAGGGTCGCGACCAACGCACGTTGGTCACCTGTGAGCCGATCGCATTCGAGTGCCTTGGCATAGCAGGCATAGGCTTCTGTATAGTAGCCTCGCGAGAAATGCTCATTGCCCTGGCGATTCAGTTCTTCAGAGAGGCCGTTTCGAAGGGTCATGACGGCGACGTGAGCAACCGTTCGACCTGCTGCTTTCCACCATTCAGAATGGACGTACCATCTCCCACGAGGAGAGCATCAAATTCATATTTCAACAGACGTCGAAGTCCCTCTTTGGCCTTTGCCGCATCGGCATACTTGTCAGCCGGAAGCATGCTTACGGAACCAGACGGTTTACCAATCAGTGCATCGCCGACAATCACAATACCACGTCCCTGTTGAATGAATAAGGCGCTTTCTCCTGGCGACTTCTGATCCGCCAGGTTGACCACCCAAATCCCACCAGGCAGGAGCTCTCCGTCTTTGTACGTTTTCGTCGGGGTTACATCCATCTGGGCCACATCAGCCTCCGGCACCAACAGCTGACACCGAAATTCTGTCCGATACGTGACCGCTTCTCGTACATGGTCTCGGTTGGTAACAATGATGTAATCGATTGGCCCCTGACGGCATAGGATGGTCCGTGCCTCATCCGTCATTGGCGGGGGATCGACCAGGATCTTGTGTTCACCGATTGTTAGCAACAACCCGTTGAAGTCGAGTTGTTTCTCGTCTGAAAACCATGACCATTGCCAAATGCTCGGTAGGACTTGTTTCATGGGAAGAGATCTTTCTTCGGATGGCTAGCCCAGGGATCCACAAACTGTCACAGGGCTGCAATGGCCTCCCTCACTACTTTCGTCACCTTGGCCTGGATACTTACATCATGAGGTAAATCAACAATGTCGTCTTCCGGCACCGTAATGAATTTCCGGCTGGATCCTTTAGTCAACGAGATTAAGAACAGGCTGTTGGATGGCGTTACCGGGATCACGACCTGCACAGCATCATCAAGCCCCTTCACCAGTTCCAGAAACTGTTGTTTCCCCTCCTCCATTTCATCCATCGTTACGTGATCTCCTTACCTTTCATGGTTCACGACTTCTTTGTACCGCCGGCGACAAGGTGCCAAGCTGAGCACTTTAAGGGGGAACTAGGGAGCTGCCTCACCACAGTCTCTCCCGTCAGCAAACACTCCTCATCTCCCACGCGCCACTAAGTCGGTCATGAGGGCATCGTACCACGGCAATTTTTCGAGCGGCAACCGCAGGGCGGGAGAAACTTTACCACTGGCAGAGCTTCTACTGGTTCAGCATGTCTTTGAGCTGCTCCTTGGCATCGCCTTCGAACCGCACGAACTCGAGTCCGCATCGATCCCCTTCCTTCCACCTGACAATAGCAAGGGCAATGACGATCGATGGTCTGGCACTCGGGGGTTGCACATGGAGACTCAGGCGTGCGCCGATCGGAGGCTGGATGTTGCTCTTAATCTCGCCACCGGCGAGCGTCAGATTCGTCACAGTTCCATGACCTGATCCGTCATCTCCGGTAAACGAAACAGGATAATCGACCGGGACACGTGGCCGACCTCTGGATTGCAAAACATTCTTCTCGTCGTTCTCTGATGTCGCCATGCGTTTGATCAGCGCGCCGTCTCGAACAGGCCTAACTGCAATTCTTCTGCTCGAGTGAATGGAATGGGATAGCGCTCAGTGAAGCAGGCCGTACAGTACTGATCAGGTGTTCGCGGTGCCGATTTCAACATGCCGTCCAGGCTGAGATACGCCAGGCTATCGGCAGTAATGTACTTGCGGATCTCTTCGATCGAATGGTCGGAAGCGATCAGTTCCTTCTTGGTTGGTGTGTCGATGCCATAAAAGCAGGGTGAAATGATCGGCGGCGAACTGATCCGCATGTGGATTTCCTTTGCCCCGGCTTGCCGAATCATTTTCACGATCTTCCGGCTCGTCGTGCCACGGACCAACGAATCATCGATCACAACAACGCGCTTTCCATGCAACACTTCGGGCACAGCATTAAGCTTGACCTTTACACCGAAATGACGAATCGACTGCTCCGGCTCGATGAAGGTTCGCCCCACGTAGTGATTACGAATCAGCCCGGCTTCAAATCGCACACCCGCCCCTTCGGCATAACCAAGCGCCGCCGGCACACCGGAGTCTGGAACAGGGATGACAATATCCGCCGGCACCCATGACTCTTGGGCCAACTGTCTTCCCAACGCCTTCCGTATGGTATAGACCGCATCACTTCCAAAGATGCGACTGTCCGGCCTGGAAAAATAGACATACTCAAACACACACATAGCCGGAGACGTCTTGGGGAACGGATGGTGGCTATCGAGTCCTTGATCGCTGATCACGATCAATTCACCGGGTTCCACCTCTCGTACATATTCGGCATCAAGCAAGTCGAATGCGCATGTCTCGGAAGCAACAACCCAGCCGCTACGGAGCCGACCGATACAGAGCGGCCTCAGACCATAGGGATCACGCGCGGCAATGAGCCCGTTATCGGTCATCAACACCACCGAGAAGGCCCCTCGCACCTGACTCAATGCATCGACGACTCTCGAGAGAAATGAGCCTGCACGAGAATGTGCGATGAGATGAATGATGACCTCGCTGTCCGAGGTTGATTGGAAAATCGCCCCGTAGGCTTCCAGCTCGTGCCGAAGCATCTGGGCATTAATGAGATTCCCGTTATGCGCTAAGGCAAGATTGCCGAGTGCAAAATTCACCGTCAGCGGCTGCACATTCTTCAAATCATTGCCGCCGGTTGTGGAGTAGCGGTTATGTCCGATGGCCATATGACCGGGTAATTTCTCCAAGACCGACTTGTGAAAAATGTCGGCCACCAGCCCCATGCCTTTCTGAATGCAAAACTGCTCTCCGTCTCCCGCAACGATCCCGGAGGCCTCTTGGCCGCGATGCTGTAAAGCATACAATCCCAAGTAAGTCAGATTGGCCGCTTCTTCATGACCGTACACGCCGAAGACCGCACACTCGTCATGGAACTTATCGGGGGATACGATTGGCAGTTGTTTCTGCATGATCCTTCGAGACTCAGACAATTAGACAGGGTGCAACGATCTCTCCAACGAACCGGCCCATCGATCCAACAAGCCGGACACCGGCTGATCGATCAGACATGGCTTTGTTCCCTCATGTCCAACAGAGATGACCAAGCGATCACCCGACACCCTACCGATCACATCGGCTGGCACGCCGAACGATCGCGCCTGATCGAGCACAGCTTGGCGATGGCTCGGTTTCACGGAAACCACAACGCGAGACTGACTCTCTCCGAACAGGACTGCGTCGTTTCGAAGCTGTCCCTTCTTCAAGGTTATCACCGCGCCTCGAATCCCGTCATATCCCGAAATACAGCTTTCAGCCAACGCCACGGCGACACCGCCATCCGAACAATCATGCGCAGACTGTAGAAGCCCGGCATGGATCAGCGACAGGACACAATCATGAAGGACCTTCTCACTCTCCAGGTTCAAGTAGGGCGGGGATCCCTGTTCACGAGCCTGCACGACCTTGATGTACTCCGACCCTCCCAAATCCTCTCGAGTGTTCCCGAGCAAGATGATGTCGTCTCCCTCTGACTTGAACCACTGTGTCATCGTCTGCTCTGCATTCTCGATCAGTCCGACCATGCCTAGCATGGGAGTGGGATAAATGGAGAGCCCGTTCGTTTCGTTATAAAAGCTGACATTCCCACTCACGATGGGGATCTGAAAGCGTTCACAAGCATCTTTCATGCCCTCGATCGCCATCACAAATTGCCACATGATATCGGGACGCTCAGGATTGCCGAAATTAAGACAATCGGTCAACCCGATCGGAACGGCCCCGGAACAAACAAGATTTCTAGCCGCTTCAGCGACAGCAAGACGGGCTCCTTCATAGGGATTCAACAAGCAATAGCGGCTGTTGCAATCAACGGTCATGGCCACGGCTTTGTTCGTACCCTTGATCCGCACCACGGCCGAATCGGATCCTGGTCGGACCATCGTGTTGGTCCGCACCATATGATCATATTGTTCATAGACCCACCGCTTACTAGCGATGGTGGGAGATTCTAGCAACGCCACTAATGCCGCGTTCGCATCCTTGATGTCGGGGATCAGGTCATAATTGAGATTCGTCAGCATATCTTGATACGCCGGAGGCTGGTAGGGCCGTTCGTAACGAGGACCGTCGTCGGCCAATGCCTTCGCTGGAATCTCCGCGACGACCGTTCCTTGATCCAGGATGCGCAAGATGCCGTCAGCAGTCACTTTCCCAACCACCGCAACATCCAGATCCCACTTCCGGCACACCGCGATACACTCTTCTTCCTTGCCGGCTTTCGCCACCATCAACATACGCTCTTGCGACTCGGACAGCAGGATTTCATACGGCGTCATCCCCGGTTCACGCCGAGGCACGACCGTGAGATCCAGCTCGATCCCATTTCCGGCGCGAGAAGCCATTTCGCAAGACGAACTCGTCAATCCTGCAGCCCCCATGTCTTGAATTCCGACAAGTAAATCACGCTCCATCAACTCAAGACAGGCCTCCAGCAAGAGTTTCTCGGTAAAAGGATCTCCGACCTGTACAGTAGGACGCTTTTGCTCAGAGGTATCGTCGAAGGAGTCACTCGCCATGGTCGCGCCATGAATCCCGTCACGACCCGTCTTGGAACCAAAATAGATCACAGGATTTCCAACGCCGGCAGCCGTGCCTCGGAAAATCTTGTCCTTCTTGGCAATCCCCAGACAGAACACATTGACCAGCGGATTGAGGGCATAGATGTCGTTGAAGACGATCTCTCCCCCCACAGTCGGCACTCCCATACAATTGCCGTAGCCGGCAATACCGGAGACAACCCCCTTCATAAGATGGCGATTCTTTGGGGAATGCAATTCTCCAAACCGGAGGGAATCCAGCAACGCAATCGGCCTTGCCCCCATCGTGAAGATATCGCGCAGAATGCCGCCGACTCCGGTCGCCGCACCTTGATAGGGTTCAATGAACGAGGGGTGGTTATGCGATTCCATCTTGAAGACCACACAAAGCCCATCTCCGATATCGACCGCACCGGCATTTTCTCCAGGGCCCTGTACCACACGAGGCCCCGTCGTCGGCAATTTCTTCAAATGTACGCGCGAGCTTTTGTACGAGCAATGCTCGGACCACATCACGGAAAACATTCCGAGTTCGGTGATGTTGGGCTCACGCCCCAAAATATCGGTGATTTTCTTATACTCGTCGCTCGTCAGATTGTGCTGAGCGATCAGGTCTGGGGTGATAGGGGGCATGCGGGCCTGCATCATACTTTAAGATGTCACAGTCATCATGACTTACAAGAGAATCGCTTGGACCACGCCAAGATCAGCTCACTGCTGCACATGCCATAGATGTGGTGATGACATAAATAGACCGGCGAAGCACCTATTTCGTACCCCGCCGGTCCGTCACTCTGAATCGTACGACCCGAGCGTACCTTATTGCACTTCCACCTTCACGCTCGCTTCAGCAGCCAATGTTTGATGATCCTTATCCGCCGCTACGATCTTGATGACATGGGTACCGGGAGCCATGCCCTTCACTGACTTCTTGTCCCATCCCTTTTGGTAAACATCATCTACAAAACAATGGGCATGTGTCGCCTGACTGCCTACTTGGAGATCATAGACGATCTCAACATCACTCCCAACCTTGGCGCCGGCTGCCGGGCTCTTGATGGTGATCTTGCTGCCGTCATCGGTCGCGGCGAATGCCGAAAGACCGGAACCCAAGGTCAACATGCTGACTGCTGCCAATACTGCTGCTACACGCTTCATCTCGACCCTCCTCATGTATAAGAAAGAAATGTAAAACTGATCTACAAGCAACTAACCCAATACTTTACCGCGGGAATAGTCCATCTTCAATCCTCTGCCGCCCGACCTCACTGGAACGATCGCAGTCCCCGTTCATCCTGCTCCAACTGATTGTTTTTGTCCCATTGACGTGAGCATCGATTGGAAGATGAGCCGTCCATCCTCATTCCCCAGCATTGCTTCCGCACAACGTTCAGGATGCGGCATCATCCCAAGGACATTCCCGCCGGCATTCCGAATGCCGGCGATATTATCGAGTGACCCATTCGGACATGCGTCCGGCATGACTCTGCCATCTGCTGTACAATAGCGGAAGATCACCTGTGCATTGGCTTGAAGCCCCGCCAAGGTCACTGGATCGGTGTAATAGTTCCCATCTGCATGTGCGACAGGAATCTTGAGCACCTGACCAGGTTTGCAAGCATTCGTAAATGGCGTGGCAGCGTTCTCAACTTTCACATACGTCTCACGACAGATGAAATGCAGCGATCTATTCCGCAGCATGGCTCCTGGCAATAACCCAGCCTCCAAGAGAATCTGAAATCCATTGCAAATCCCCAGCACCAACCCGCCCCCAGCGGCAAATTGTTTGACCGCCTGCATCACCGGGGAAAACCGGGCGATCGCCCCCGTGCGGAGATAGTCACCATAGGAAAACCCACCCGGCAGGATGACTGCATCCAAGCCGGCTAAGGAAGCTTCTTTATGCCACACCATAGTAACCGCTTGCCCTAGCACATCCTGGCAGACATGCCGGCAATCGTGATCGCAGTTACTCCCTGGGAAAACGACGACACCGATGTTCATAAGTCAGTTCTGAGTGCTGGGTGCTGAGTCCTGAGACCGGGCGAGCCTTCCGAACGTTCTCGAAGCCCTCGTTACTCAATTCTCAGCACACAGCGCTATCCCAATTCGTATCGATATTCTTCAATGATTGTATTCGCCAAGAGCTTCTCGCACATCGATTTCACTTGAACCTCGGCCTTTGCCTTGTCTGACTCTTGAAGATCCAGCTCCATATATTTCCCGACACGAACATTGGCCGCATGCTTAAACCCCAGCGAGTCCAGCGCATGCTCGATGGCCTTCCCCTGTGGGTCAAGAATCCCCTGTTTCAATGTCACATGAATTTTGGCTTTCACAACCTACCCTCCCGCTTCTCTTCGGCATCATTCAGCCGATCCACATACTTCTTGATCCAGAGGATCACGGCAACGGTAAGCCCGCCACAAAATACCAACCCCACGAACGCCCAGCGCCACGGGGACTCATTCAGCCGATAGGCCATCACGCCAACAATGGCCGCCCAGACGACTACCGATGCGATCAGCCCATAATTCAAATACGCCCGCAGCATCTCTTCTCTCTCTCCATCCTTGCGTTCTTGAAGGGGACGGCGGGGTTGTCCTCAACTGCGCGCATGCAACGAGCATCACCCACTTTATTCACACTCCAAATTAGTCCTGTATGCGCGTTGCGCGAGCAACGAGGACGATCCTGCCGTCCCCTTCTTACCCGCACACCCGTTTCAACACCTCCTGATACGCCTCCTCGATCTTCCCCATATCTTTTCGAAACCGATCCTTATCCATCGACTCGCCTGTCGCTACATCCCACAAGCGGCAGGTGTCCGGTGAAATTTCGTCTGCCAGAATCAGCTTATTATGAAAGACACCAAATTCTAGTTTAAAATCAACCAGTTGCATCTTCCGTTCGGCAAAGAACGGCTTCAGAATCTTATTCACCGCATGCCCCAGCTCACGCAGCTCCCGCAAGACACCGGGCGTCGCGATATTCATCAACCGCAAATGGTCGTCATTGACCAATGGATCACCCAACGCATCGTTCTTGTAATAAAACTCAACGATCGCCGGATCAATCCGATTCCCCTCTTTCAATCCCAATCGCTTCACCAGACTGCCTGCCACTGTATTTCGCACGACGACCTCGACCGGGACGATTCGAACGCGCTTCGCAAGCATCTCGCGATCATTCAACCGGTCCACAAAATGCGTACGGATCCCGCCCTGCTCCAGGAGTCGAAAGAGCCGCTCCGAGACCTTGTTATTGATCACCCCTTTTTCAACGATGGTGCCGCGTTTCTGTGCATTGAAGGCTGTCGCATCGTCCTTGAAATACTGGATGACCTGGTCGGGATTCCCGGTCGAAAAGATTTTCTTCGCCTTGCCTTCGTAGAGCAGTTCCCCTGTCGTCATAATCAGACCTCAGCCTTCAGCTCACTGGACCAACGACTCAATGATCTCGTCGACGGATTGCAGCACCCCAAGGAGAGTGGGGTGGCCGAGTCGACGAACATACTGAAACTCTTTCACCTTCTCAAGGGACAGCACCAGACTATGAAAGTCTTCCAGCTTCGATGTTTCGAAATAGGTAATGAAGTCGATGTCGTCCAAACCCGTAGAATGATAGAGCTTCCGTTTGACAGTCTTTAAGTACGGGAGTGCGGCGACGGTATGCTCCTGCATCATGGCCGCCTGCTTTTCACGATCCAGGCCCCACCATTCAGCCGATTTCTTAACCGGGATGACGATCACATAGGGTTTCGGGCCTGGCTCACTGGGAGACATGAGATCCGCCTTTGTCTGCTCAGAAAATCCAGGAACATAGGTCGGTTTCTTCGTAAGCCCATGCATGATTCCGGCTGTCTTGAGATGTCTCCCGAATTGGCTACTCTTCAAGTCGAGCAAAAACGCTTGAATGTCACGCAATTCCATCGCATGAATACGGAACAGCACATCGGCATGATCAGAAAGCCCGCGAAGCAGATACAGATCGATCGCCACATGCTCCCGATGTTGCTCCACCACTCCTTTGAGCGTCGCCAACCGAGCGATACGGATCGAAGAGTCGATCTTCCCCCACTGGTCATCAAGCGCAAAGACGGCGAAACTGCCATAGACCCCCGAATCAGTCAGGAGCTTCTCTCGATCGACTCCTGCAGAAACGGGGCCATACCATAACCCTACGAGGAAGAGACAATAGATCACCGTCCTCAGAGGCAAGAAAGTCATGACCTCAATCCCTTCTTCTTGCTGCCGGACGACGTCCTGACCCGTCCAAATACCCGTCGATAGATTTGGTCGAGATGGCGCAGATAGTATTGGGGGTTGAAACAAGTGGCAATCTCTCGTCCGGTCAGATGTTGCGAGATAAAGAGATCCTTTTCAGCCAATTCCTGCAGTGGACCGCCGCCACGCCAGGACACCATCGCATTCCGCTGAACCGCTTCGTATGACTCTTTGCGTTGCGCACCCTTCTCGATGAGCGCCAACAGCAACCGCTGCGAATAGACAAGCCCCCCGGTCAGTTCAAGATTCCGCCTCATGCGCTCCGGATAGACAACCAGATGCTCGATGAGATCCGTGACCTTGGCCAGCATGTAATCAACCAGAATCGTACTGTCCGGCATGATCACCCGCTCCACCGACGAATGGCTGATGTCACGTTCATGCCAGAGCGCGACGTTTTCCATAGCTGCGAGACTATTCGCCCGCACGAGTCTGGCCAGTCCACACAAATTCTCCGAGACAATCGGATTCCGCTTGTGGGGCATCGCCGAGGATCCCTTTTGGCCTTCCGAGAAATATTCTTCGGCCTCGAGCACTTCCGTCCGCTGCAAGTGCCGAATCTCCGTGGCAATTTTCTCGATACTGGCCGCCAGCAGGGCGAGCGCCGTCGCATAGGACGCGTGGCGATCTCGCTGGACCACCTGGTTCGAAACAGGATCGGCCTTCAAGCCGAGCTTGGCGCAGACATACTCTTCGATCTCAGGCCCCTGATGCGCAAAGGTCCCCATGGCACCGGATAATTTGCCGACCGCAATCTCGTTCCTGACCGACCGCAACCGTACCTGATGACGGCTGACTTCCTCGTACCAGAGGGCGAGTTTCAGCCCAAAAGAGATCGGCTCACCGTGAATGCCGTGAGACCGCCCTACCATCACCAAGTCTTTGTACCGGAAGGACTGCTGCTGTAAGACAGTCAGCAGCCGTTCGACGCCGCATAGGATCAAGTCAAGCGCCTCGGTCATTTGCACGGCCAGTGACGTATCAACGATATCCGACGAGGTCAGTCCCATGTGAAGAAATCGATGATCCGGTCCCACCGTGTCCATGAGCGATTCCAGGAAGGCGATTACATCATGTTTGGTGACCTTCTCAATTTCAGCGATCCGGCCGACATCGATTCTGGCCCGCTTCCTGATTCGAGCAGCCGTTCCGCGAGGGGCCTGTTTAGCCTGTTCAAACGCCGCACAGGCTTGCAGCTCGACCTCCAGCCAGATCTCATACTTGTGCTTCAAGTCCCAAATGGCTTTCATTTGGGGACGTGTGTACCGTTCAATCACCGTTCTGCTCTCCTCCACATCGGCCGATTCGGGTCCGCCCTCTTCGCGGACAATCGTGAGTCGGTTGCCAATGCCTTGTCCAGCACGGCATTCACAAACTTGGAGGCATCGTCATCTCCGAAACTCTTGGCCAACTCAATCGATTCATCCATCGTCACCTTCGCAGGAACCTCATCGAGCCATAGCAACTCGTATAGCCCGGCACGCAAAATATTGCGGTCGACGATGGGCATACGACTCACCGTCCAATTCGTCGCATACTTCGCGATAGTGGCGTCCAGCTCCTTCCGATGTTCCAACACGCCCCGAACCAGCTGCTCTGCAAAAGCCCGAGACTCCTCGGAAGCGGAGTACTCTCGCCAAAACTCATCCAGGCGAAGCTCCCCCTTTCCATGAATATCGTGCTGAAAGAGAATCTGCAAGGCGCGCTCGCGAGCCTGA
>JAEURV010000109.1 GCA_016788465.1 Nitrospira sp.
GGCGATCATTGAATCGAGTTGGCAAATCCATCTTTAGTGATCTCAGCTCGCACCCGATCGCCGACTTTCTTCTGGCCTCGGAGGTGCTTGGTTTCCCGACTGACGTACAGGTGAACCTGATTGCCGTCGTAGTCTTCGACCGTATAGACCTCGCCCTTGATGCGCGTGACTGTCCCCCCGATGGTCTTCCAAGCTGGGCCAGGTCGAGGAGTCGATTGACTGGGACGTGAGAGAGTATAGGCATTTGTCAGTGAGTCATTCGTGTCTGGGAGCGCCGATCCTGATGATGGAGCAACGGGGTTCTGCTTGTCTTGTGAGCCTGCAGAGGTGACGGATGGAGCCATCAGCGATAGCAGAGTCAGGCTCCACAGGAGAGCAGAAAGGATTCTTTTGTAAGCTGTGCGCATCAGATGCCTCCTCGTCGACAGCGTGTATAGATAGGGTCATTGTGCAACAACGGAAATACATGTCGAGAGAAAATTGAAATCGCTACGTCGGAGCACTTCCTCATGTTGATACAGATTGAACGGTCACAGTCGACTTCGGTGGAGCAAGGCGCGGGATCGGTGTCGGAGCAACCGAGGCGACCAAGTCTTGCACGATCGCTCTGGGGAGGATTGAAGAATCTCGCCTTGCATCGTCCGCTGTTAGCCGTGTTTCAAGTCAATCTTCGCTGTAATTCTTCTTGCGGGTATTGCAATCTGCCGCTGAATGTCGGTCGCCATGAAATGTCGCGTAATGAAATTCGAGAGGCCTTTGCCAACCTCTATGAAGATGGGCTGCGGGTGGTATTTGTGCAAGGCGGGGAGCCTCTACTCCGTCGAGACCTCATAGCGATTCTGGAAGATTTGCATAAAATCGGGTTTTATCTGACGGTGATCACGAACGGCACCAAATTGACCCTTCCGCTTGTCAAACAATTCGACGACCTGGGGATTTCCCTTTCGGTCAGTCTCGATACGTTGGATCCTTCCACGTATGAACGGATCCGTGGAGCGGATCAGCTCGCTGTCGTCCTCGCCGGTTTAGAGCTCCTGGACGCCTATCGCCATCCGAAGTTCCTGACCTGCATCGTCAGTGAGGCGAATCGTGAGGAAGTGAGGGAGGTGGTGGCCTTCGCTCGGCAACGTGGTTTCTTGCCGGTCGTCGGCGCGTACCATTGGGACGTGGGACTGTATGGCAAGCAGGATGACACCTTGATGTATGACCGCCGACAGGTTCAAGTGGTGTTTGAACAGCTGCTCAAAGAAGACCGCCTCCCTCCAGGCTATCTTCGGCAATATGCAATGGATAATGTCAAATGGCTTGGTGGAGGAACACTCGCGCCTTGCGATGCGGGACGCTACAGCATTGCGATCGATGCCTCCGGGAATGTCTCGCCCTGCCTCTCGCTTTCTCCAGTCGGCAATCTGCGCGAGTCGTCTCTCAGTGACATCGTCTCGAGATTTGATCGATCGTCGATTCAGTCTTGCTCGGATCAATCATCGTGCAATCGGTTGGATGGGCGGGTGATTGGGTCGGTGGTCAGGCATCCGATCGCGGCATGGCAGACACCGGTGTCATGGTGACAAAGAAGGGACGGTTCCGAATGTGGATGGTGGTCGGGGTGGCGGTGATGCTCACGGCCTGTTCCACTGTTCCGACGTCGTTTCGTCCCACGGATCCGCTTCGCCCGTATGAATTCTCGCACCGATTACTTGCTCACGTCTTTGCGGCACATGTCAAGGATGGCATCGTTGATTACCCGGCCGTTCAAACGGATGATCGTTTCCCAGCCTATCTTGCTCAGTTGGATAGGATGGATCCCAATGCGCTGGCCACACGCAATGAGCGGATGGCCTTTTGGATCAATGCCTATAACGCCTTCGCCGTGAACGGTATCCTGGATCGATTTTCGCCGACGAGCCTTGTGGGGCGCTATCGCTATTTCATCGGGCGGGGCTATCGAGTCGGAGGCAGCACGATCAATCTCTACGATCTGGAACGGCACGCGTTGATCAAACAGTTTCAGGAACCGTTGATCCATTTTGCCATTGTGTGTGCGTCCATGTCCTGTCCCAAGCTCCAGTCGTGGTCCTATGATCCAGAGCAGCTCAATATGCAATTGGATCGTGTGGCCAGGGAGTTTATCAATGATCCCACCCGCAATCGGTTCGACCGCAAGAAAAAAGTGGCGTCGCTTTCGATGATCTTTAAATGGTTTGAGGAGGATTTCACGAAGGCGGCTGGTTCGATTGTATCCTACATCACTCGCTATGTGAATGACCCTGAACTGGTTCAGGATTTGATGCAGTCGGACTATCGTATCGAGTATCTCGAGTACGATTGGAGCTTGAACGGCATTCCACCAAGGGAGACAACCTATGTTGGTCGGTCATGATGAGAAGGCCCCCATCGCGAGACTCTTAACGTTTCTTGAGCATGGCGAGCGGCTGGCCCATGACTGCGCCAAGGCGCAAGCCGGATTGTCCGCTGATTCCACGACAAAACGATTTTTGCTGAATCAGGCCAAACAAGAATCGATGCATGCCATGGTGTTTCACGGGGCAATTGCCTGGCTGGCCCCGAAGCACCTGCGTGATACGCCGTTTCTTCCTGCATTGGAAGAGTATCGAGCGATTCTGAACGAGGCGTTGGCGCGCCGAGATCTCACGGAGACGTTCCTGGCCGAGCAAGTCGTCCTCGAAGGCTTAGGCGAGGCCGTCCTCACGCGTATTGAGGAAGGGTTAGCGAAGCGGGCGGCTCCGTTCGGACGGCTCCGTCTGGTCTTGCTGCACCAGGAGGAAGCGCACCATGGATTCGGCCGTCGTCAGCTTGAGCGAGCCATTGAATGTGGCGAGACCGATGTGACGGATCTCAATCGACGGGCGCAACGATACCTTGCCTTGACTGATGCCATGGTCTTCACGCTCTGTGACCTCTTTGAGAGTATCGACGAGGATGCCATAGCCTGGGCGCAGGATGTACGGACATTCTTACCGGACTGGTGTGTGATGAGCAGCCCGCTGTCAGCAGTCGATCATCAGCGGGTTAGCGCCGGATGTCTGATGAGCTGATCAATGATTTCTGTCATTATTCCAACCTACAATGAAGAAAAAGCGTTGCCGAAGACGCTCCAGGCGTTGTTCTCACAGCCGGGTGAATTCGAGACGATCCTAGTCGACGGCGGCAGCACCGACCGGACGTTCACCATTCTTGATGACTTCGAGTTCTGTCCCAGCTCACCCCTTACCCCTCACTCCTCACGCCTTGCATTCACCGCGCCGAAGGGTCGCGCCTCCCAGATGAATGCCGGGGCCAAGCAGGCAAGCGGCGAATGGCTGCTCTTTCTCCATGCCGATACGATCTTGCCGGACGGGGCGATTCAGCGGCTCAATGAAATGGAGGGGGATCAATCCGTTCAGGCCGGCGGGTTCATGCACCAGTTCTCCGGTGACGACTGGCGGCTGCAGTTCATTTCGTATTTGGATAATTTCCGCTGTGCTCGCAGTCGGATTATTTATGGTGACCAGGCGCTCTTCGTCCGGCGCGCCCTGTTTGAACAGCTCGGCAGGTTTCCGAATCAAAAAATTCTTGAGGATGTGGCTTTCTGCGAACGTATTATTCAAGTGACCAATCCGCTCCTCCTCTCACCACCGGTTGTCACCGATGCTCGAAAGTTTATCAAGATGGGGATCTGGCGCAGCTTCGTTCGCGTGCTCCTCATCATCCTCCACGTCGAATACCGTCTGCCGGTTCTCCCGCGAATATTTTTTCAAGACGTACGCTAACCGTCTACTCTCTCTCCTGAGCTAACCCGGTCAAGTGCCGGTATGGTTGAACGTTTGCGCGACCGTGGGACGACCCACGGACCATGGTCTGGCAGAAATGAATCCATTTAGATACAGAATCCAATTGGATACACATGAGTGTTTATGAGGGTGCGGCAGGCACCAGACCGTGCTAGTTCTGAGATTTTATTAGATTTTGGGTAATTTATGCCTGCCTACATGTGTCTTGCGTGGGGCAATCTCACCGGAGTGTTGAGAGCGGGTGGGAATCTAAAATATTAACCAATTCTTATACGACAGAGCGTTGTGCTGACGATCTGAACTCGGTAGAGTCCCGTTAGCGTAACATCAGATGAGCTCACTCAATTCAAGGAGGCAGAGAATGAGCAAGGGGGTTACAGTATTTGTGCGTTCATGTTTGGCCATTGCAATCGTCCTCATGGCTGGTTCAATAGTGGATCAGGTGCAAGCAAGCGATCCACGGATCGAATTTGAACTGACTGATGAACCGGGATCTTGGTTTCGAAATAAGGCTGGCGGAGGATCTCTGGCGGTTGCAACGCCGGGAACTGAAGTTCGGTTTTCAGGGAATTCCAACACGGTGCATACTCGCACGAGCCTGATTTTTCCGACCGGCGCAGTGAATATGCCATTTGACACAGCCCCGCGTAAAGGGTCGGACGAAGTGGTGCTCCATACGCCCGGGCTCTATGTCTTCACCTGCAAGATCCATCCGTACATGTTCGGTGCGGTGATTGTGGATAATCCTGCTACGCCGGGACTTGAACTGGGAAATAAGATCTCTTTGGTGCACTTCCCCGCCGGGGTTGGGGTCCCGACGGCGAGTGATCTTGCACTCAGGTTATTGCGCACGTTTTTCATCGCTACGAACCCTGCAAACTGGAAAGACTATACCAAGCAGGAGTGGAAACCGAGTTATCCCGCTGTCCCAGTGATAGTGAGTGCTGATGGGGTGACGCCTGTCTCTCTGACCGCAGCACAGTTTACCGGAGCACTTGAGGCCTACGATAAGGATAACGGTGTAACGATTAACCCAAACGGCCAATTGGATTACAATTTAGATCCGGCTGTCGGCGAGATCTGGGTGGATACGCAGTTTGAGAAGACCAGCGGGAAGAGCAAGCCGGGTACGGCGACGGCCATCAGCGGGCAAACGTGGCAGCCGACACGGAAGGTCGCGTTGCCGCAGATCAATATGAATAACCCTCACAATATGTGGACGGATAAAAATCAAAACCTGATCTACCAGACGCAATGGTTCGACAGTAAGTTGACGGTGTTCAATCGGACAACCGGCCAGTTGGTGAACAACATTTCCGTGGGGGAATCTCCGGCCCATGTGATGACCCAGGTCGGCAGTGACAAGGTTCACGTGACACTTAATGGAGTCACGGATCACAGGTCCGTGGTGGAACTCTCGGCGAATGCGGGAGGTATTCTCCGGAAAATCGATATCGGTGAAGGCAATCCTCACGCCCATTGGATGAGTCACGACGGGGACCTCATGGTGACCCCAAACGTGTTTGATAACAACACTACCAAGTATAAATTTTCGAATGATTCGAAGGTGCTCATGTCGACCGGCGCGTTGCCGATCGCAACGGGTATGACGCCGGACTCTAAGAAGGCCTATGTGGCCAATCTCCTTGATAGCACGATTACCCGGATCGATACGCAGACGAACACGGTGCTGGCGCCGCCGATCAACTTGCTGGCCAAATACGATCCGGTTGGAGGTTGTTCGAATCCTTCTGATCCGGCGTTGGATTGTTCGTTCGTCGGGGCCTTGCCGATTCAAACACCCGTCAGCCCAGATGGAAAGAGCATGGTAACGGCCAATACGCTCAGCGGCACCATCACGGTCGTAGATCCGGTCACTGATACGGTTGTAAAAATGTTGCCCTGTGATCCAGGCTGCCATGGGGTCCAATATGGGGCCAAGCAGGGGGGCGGCTACTATGCCTACGTGTCCAGCAAGTTCTCCAACGCGCTGATCGTCGTGGGTTTTGGTCAGAATGGAAATGCAGCAGACGCGGAGATTGTGGGACGCATTTTATTGACGGCCACAGGCAGCACCGCAAAAGATGCCAACATCACTGGCAATGCGGGAATGGGTGGGCAAGGATTGCTGACGATCCCCGTTGTCTATAATGGGTGGGTGCAAAACCTGCCACAAACCTGGAAAGATCAATTGGCACCCTCTCACCTGAATCCGATTCCGTAATGAGTGAAGTCGTCTAGCCTGAGCGAAGCTCAGGCTAGACGAATCTCATTTCGTCGATACGATTTTGCTGACATCAGGTTTGGCGTAATGGAATGCACCTGCGCCAAATACGTTTCTCGCTACTCGTCGGTTATTGGCTTACATCATCCCCCTGTGGCGCATGCTGAGCCTGCCTCTCTCATGGTGATCGATCGGCAGAGTAGTCTTGCTTGTGAAGTGTCGCACGTGAAGCGTCGCTCGATCAGCTGGGGACGTCCTGAGTATGTCGATGAACGTATTTCGTTCCGGATGACGGCGCTTCACGAGTAATGTCTCAGGTTACATGAACGACCACTGGTGCCAATTTAGTCTATCGGCTTGTGCAGGAGCTGCGTTCAGGAATCCTGCAGATTAGGGTTTGACTGCAATCGGGGCGCGACGTGTGCGGAATTTGGCCAAGATGGGAGCCAGGATTTCATGCGCGTCGGGAGAGGTGAGTGACTCTTGCAAGCTCAGAAGCTTTTCTTCCGTCATCGACTCTAAACTCACTAAGGCTTCTCCTGCTCGATAGCGGACCCACCACTGGTCATCATTGAACAAACCGATCAACCGCTCCTCATCGTCGACGGTTCCCAATTTCCCCAGCGCGGTTGCTGCTTGAACGCGGACATACCAGGCCCCATGGGTCAGATGTCGACGGATTATCGGTAGGTCAGCCTGATCGCGAAACTCTCCGAATACGAAGAGACAAGCGGCCAACATATTGTCTGAGGGACGGTGTTCGTGAACATATCGTCGCAAAATCGACAGTCCGCTTGGGTTGTGTGTAATCGGTAGGTAGCGAATCAGTCGTGGGCCGACGATGGCGTTCCCGGTGACTGCGGCTTGGGCAAGGATATCCGAGGCCAGGGCCGGTCCCGCGGTATTCAGCATCGAAGCGATCCTAAGAGGCGACCAATCCGTTCGATGGCCGATCAGAGGGCGAAGGAGTGGAACGGCGGCTACTGCATCGATCCAGAGCAGCGCCTGAGCCGCGCTGAACGATAAGAACGGATTCTGATGGAGAAGAAGTGCGCAGATCGATGGCCAGGCTGAGTGGTCTCGCAAGCGCCCCAGTGTCATGACGGCCAGAATCCTTCGTCGGAGGAGTTTCGCCTGCAACAGATCCTTGGCGAAGCGGTTCGTGCCGACCTGTTGTGCCAGACGAATCAAGTACTCAGTGGTCGTCACCGGCGTTGCCTCGTAACACTCGTTCCAGAGATACAACAGGACGATGTGATCCCGGTGTGTGAGCGACGGCAGTGCTGTCATAGGATTGGTAGCGTCATGTTTCAACAGCGGGCGCCACCGGTCTGTCACACGTTGTTGTCTTCGCACTTTCACGCGACGATGGATTTGAAAGAGCAGCAGGCAGGCCACGAGCAGCAGATTGAAACAGCCGATCGACAAGGAGATCAGGTACCAGACTTCGAGCGGTACGGTGACATGATCCAGCACGGCCACGGCATACTCCTGAGTGCGGGTGAGCTCGTTCACTGCTGAGCGACTAGGGTGAAGCGTGAGGCGAGGAGACCGGTTCAGCTTCGTTCCACTTGGTCGCCTTAGCAGGAAGCGGACTCGTTGGCTGCACCGAGTGCCCTGGCCGGACCATACGAGATAGGGTCGGCTGTGACAGACGGGGCCTCAGCGAAGAAACCACGAAACAATTAGCCGACTGCTGGCCACACACTATAACATTACTACGGATTTGCGCGGGGTCCAACACAGTCAGTGTAGTTTCCACAAGTTCCGGGTGCCACGTTGCGTGACGTATGACGCCGGAAGCTGTTTATAGCATTTTGCAGTCGCTGTTCTTGTTCTACATGATCAGTGTGACCGGAGGATACTTAGCCCTCACCGTGATCTCCCTGGTCTCTCTTCGGCAGTACTTTGAAGAGCGTAGAGGAGATGCCTTCCCTCGTACCTTCACCGGCTATGAGCCGCAAATCAGCATCATTGTGCCAGCATATAACGAAGCAGCGACAATCGCGAGTTCTATTCGATCTTTGCTGGAGCTTAAGTATTCTGAATATGAAATTATCGTCGTGAGCGATGGCTCAACCGATGGTACGATCGACGTGCTGAGGCGTGAGTTTAAATTGAAGCCATTTCCAGAAGCCTATGGCCATGAGTTGCCGACGCAACCGGTTCGTGCCACGTATCATTCCGAGATCTACGCCAATGTGCGGGTGATCGACAAGGAAAATGGGGGCAAGGCCGACTCCCTGAATGCCGGCATTAATTTGTCGGTGTACCCGTTGTTTTGTTGCATCGATGCGGATTCCATTCTGGCACAAGACAGTCTCTATCGCGTGGTGCAACCGTTCCTGCTCGATCATCGCACGATTGCCTGTGGAGGCACTGTCCGTGTCGCCAACGGGTGTTCCGTGGAGAATGGGCTATTGAGCGCCGTGGGGCTGCCATCCAATGTCCTGGCACTTCTGCAAACCGTGGAATATCTCCGAGCTTTCTTGTCCGGGCGTCAAGGCTGGTCGCCACTCAATGCGATGCTGATCATCTCTGGTGCCTTTGGTGTGTTTCGCAAAGAGGCTGTGCTGAAAGTCGGGGGGTACAGAATCGCCACGATCGGCGAGGATATGGAACTGGTCGTCCGTCTTCATCACTACCACCGGTTGAAGGATTTGCCCTATCGTATTACCTATGTGCCGGATCCGGTCTGCTGGACCGAGGTGCCGGAAGATATTCGCAGTCTCCGCAACCAACGCATCCGTTGGCAACGTGGACTGTGCGAGAGTCTGGCTGGTCACTTTGAGCTCTGTTGTCATCCAAAGAGCGGGACGGTCGGGTGGCTGGCATTTCCATTCATGGTGTTATTTGAAGGGTTCGGCGCGGCCGGTGAGATTCTCGGCTATGGTTTGCTGCTCATCGGATTGGTTGCGGGATGGGTTTCGGTCCAAGGCTGGATCGTGTGCATGTCGGTCGCCATCGGGTTTGGTATCACCCTGTCCCTGAGCGCGCTGCTGATGGAAGAAATGACGTTTCATCTCTACCGTCGTCCATCGGACCTCATGAAATTGGTGTTGATCTCGGTTCTTGAAAATTGTGGATATCGACAGCTCAATTCTTACTGGAAGCTGATCGGTCTTGTCCGGTGGATGCGAGGCACGAAAGCCGAATGGGGCAACATGATTCGATCGGCTTCATGGCAATCTCCACACATCCGTGCAGGAGGTCGCTAACTGTTTGAAGGATGGGAACTACTGAGAGGGCGGTGCGGACGAAGGCAAGTACAGGCTCATCGGTCGCATCATTCGTTCGTTGCTACCAGTGATAGATAATGCTGAAGCTGGCTCCGCGTCTGGAATAGAGAGCTCCACGGTCTTCACCATAGCCCGAGACTTCCAAGGAGACTCGATCGGCTACGGGCAAGACAATCCCACCTTGGATGGTTCGACTGCTCACGCGAGTCACATCTTGCGTTGCGACGATCCGTTCGCCGGACGTTCCGAAGGAGCCGGATGCGAAGACTTGGAGGCGTTTGGTGGGACGCCAGGTCAGCCGTGACGAAAGCGTGACGGCGCCGGTTTCTGGAACGTAATACACCTTTTCTGTGAGCCACAGGTTGAATGGCAGAAAGATGGTCAATCCGGGGCTCAGTACATGAATGTCTTCCGTTTTGTAGGAGAGGTAGCGATAGCCGAAGGAGGCCTCAAACCTGGTCAGTACAGAATGCAAGAGGCCAAGTCCCTGGGAGAGCTCACCGGCAATCGAATATCTTGGTGAAAAGTCAGGATTGATGGTCCCTTGTGCGGCAAGGTAGCCCCAGGCACGACGCCACAAGGGACTATAGCCTTCAGTCGACAGAACGGTGTCATGAAAGCCGAATCGGTTGATCGGTTCAATCCGCGCTATGAGGGTTTGTGCGCCAATGGACTTGGAGGCCTCAAACAGGATAGCCCGTTCTCCCTGAATTGCTCGTGAATAGGAAAACTGGCCGTACCCGAGCTTGAGGTAGTCACGGAACGGTAAACGAATCGTCGCATCGCGAAGGCCAAGCGGGGCCTGCGGTGAGGATTCAATTGCTGCGATGATGTCCTGTATACGCTTCGCAACGGTTTCATCACCGGTCAACTGATAGAGCCTGGCATATTCCCTGGCGGCTGCTTCGGTTGCCCCGCTCCAGAACAAGGTGTCGGCCAGCCCCTGTAAGGCCTCTCGATTCGTCCCGTCCTGGCGAAGCACGGTCTGATATTGCTGGATCGCAGAATCGTACTGCTCTTGCCACGACATTATGCGTGCCAAGCTGATCTGGACATCGAGATCTGAGGGATGGCGCGTGAGAATGTCGCGATATAGCGAGGCAGATTGCTCAAACTGTCTGTCTTGTCCCAAGACGCGCGCAAGGTGTCCCCGTGTGTCGTCGTCAGTCGGCGCATCGGTCAGGATTTGCTGGTAGACAGTGATTGCCTGTCTGTATGCTCCATTATGTTCCCATGCCTGCGCCTGTGCGAGCAGGTCTGCTCGGTCTTGGGGGGCTGGAGTTGGGATCGCAGTCGGCGACGGACGTGTCGGTTCAGGAGTGCCTTGTTTTATTGACGCAATGCGATCAGCAATCGTCGAATCGTGACTGATGGCATAGGCTCGCTCGTAGTATGGGAGGGCCTCTTCGGTACGGTTCTCCCAGAACAAGAGATCTCCTAACCCTTGAAGTGCTTCCGCATGATGAAGGTCTTCCAGCACCACCTGCTCATAAAGGCGCTGGGCTTCCTTCCGATCCGTTTGCCACGAAAGTACACGTGCCAGCGCGGTGCGTACATCGAGATCGGCCGGATGTTTCCTCACGATCTCGCGGTACAGCTCCACCGCTTCGGCATGGGCGCCTTGCCACGACAACAGCTTGGCGAGCGTGGCTCGAACGTCGTCATTGTCAGGATCCTGGCGAAGCATCGTTCGGTATGTGGCGATCGCATCGTCATACCGTTGGGTCTGTTCAAACTGTTTGGCTTGCTCGAGTAACGAATGTGTTGATATGTCACCGGCAGCATACACCGGCTGGTATTCAACCATGCCGAGCACTAAGGCAAGGATCCAGATAATCGGCAGTCTAGGACTCTTTAGCACGAATCGGAGTGAGGTTGGGTTGGGCGTCATCTTATCGCGTGAGCGCCAGATAGCCGGGCAGATCATGAATCATAAGCCCTGAGAAGCTTGCGTGATGAATCTTGTCGAACAGCTTGATGATTTCGTGCTGCAGGTCTTGTTCTGTACGTCCTGCAAATGAAATGCGCTCCGGGCGTATCATGGTTCGATGGTGAATGCGAAACCATATCGTCTGGTTCTTCTCCGGTGATTCCCTTTGAGTAGGAGGTGATAAGGTCAACCGGCGTCGGACAGGATCGAGCACGCCATCCGCCAAAGCGGCCCGGTGCTCTCGTTTCAAGATAACGTGCCGCTCGGGAAGCAGGTTTGTGGTCTCCAGGGCGAGCCAGACGGGCACATCTTCTAACGCACCGTACCGAAGAATGTCGTCGCTGATGGCGATCACTTCGTTCATATCCGTGCGATAGCTCATGACGGCCACTTCGTCCACTCGATCCATGACCGAGAACGCAAGAGCTCGGTGTGCGTGTATGGTGGAGGAGAACCAGAAAGGAATCACCACCGAGAGTTGCGTTCGCCCGTGCAAGGCAGTTTTCACGCGATCGATGGTGCCCAAATAGCGATCAAAGATCGTGTCATCATCAGGAAAGCCATCTAATAGATATGGTTCGATGTCTAGTTGCACCCCAGGAAGTCGTTGGTGTCCCATCAGAGCCAGCAACCGGTTGAGTTTCTCGATCAGCGGCGAGGCCTCATCGATCATATCCGGAGCTCCGTCGAGTGCGAACAAGTCAATGTCCGCCGCCTTGGTTGTAGTGAATAGTTTGGCATAGGCCGCCCATGTTTGGTCGGTGTCACGCATATTGGGCAGTTGGAGCAAGATCCGTCGGCAGTGCTGGTTCCGACAGGCCGTTACCATGCGCTCAGGGTCTTGTATTGCCGAGCGATAGTCCCAATACCAAAACCCTATCGATGGAGTCGGATGAGGCTCGGATGATGGTCCTATGAAGGCGAGTTCGTCGATGACCATGTCTGTATCTGTGTCGGTCACAAGTCGAACTTGAGCAAGCTGTCGGAGGTCGACCTGTCGTGCGGGTGAGGCCAGTGGTATCTCGAGCGAGAAGTGCCCGACCAGGCGTTCGACGACTGCATGGGTCCGCTGTGCGTCGACCAATTCAAGCCTCATAGGACGTGAGGCCGTCCCGCGTATACGGAGTGTTCGAAACGACAACGCATCCAGATGTCGGTCTGCTGTCTGCAGAGACCACATCACGCCACAGGGACCTGTTCCCTGCTGACCAATCCGAAGATGAAGCGGAGGGACGAGACCACCCCGGGTTGCCTGACACGAAGGGATGGGCTGTTCCACAGCAGTTTGGGCCAACAGATCTAGACGATCATCAGATAGTCGATAGGAGGAAGGACCCAACGGAGTGGTCGTCTGCTGTCCGCGCACGATGATTGTGGGAATCGTTTGAGACCCCGCGTACACCAATTCAATTTCTTCGATATCGGTCAGTGAACGTTGTCCAGGAATTACCACCTCTTGGGTGAGGGCTATGGAAGGCCAGAGCCACCCTGCGATAACCATCACAGAGGCTGCCAATTGTCGGTGCAGCCTTCTCGATGGTGAGTACTCAGGAAGCTGGCCGCACGCCATGGCGGTTGTGCTTTGTATCACGCCTGACACTCGAAACGATCTCCAGGGTATCTCAGGCATGCTTTCCACTGTATCGAGTTGGGTCGACAGATGAGACTTGTTTGCTCAATGCAACCTCCATCCTCTCGCTCAGGCAGTAAGACGAACAGAGAAAGGGGGAGTATTACCTACAGGCCTTCATCGGATATAGACTGCAAATTAGCATCATTATGCCAGCATATAACGAAGCCGCTACAATCGCGAGTTCTATTCAATCTTTATTGCAGCGCCGCTATCCCAACTATGAAGTGGTCGTGGTCAACGATGGCGCAAAGAACGACACGATCAATTGGCAGAGGCTCCATTACGTGGTTCTGCTATTTTCTGGACTGTCAACAATTCTCTGCTAGGATCCGAGCCATCGACGATATCGATGCATGGATGTGGACAAGGAGGTCCTGATGAAGTTCCCCTCGATGCTTCTCGGGTTCGGTACTGTCTCTTTAATCCTCCTCGGTGCCTTGGCGCTCTCTGGTTGCTCAGGTGGGGGCGGCGGGTCCTCCGATACTCTTGTGACCCAGCAGACTTATCTCAAGGCGTCGAACACCGGCGCGGGCGACTTTTTTAGTACTGCAGTGGCTCTTGATGGAGACACGCTGGTCGTCGGAGCTCCTTTTGAAGACAGCATCGCGACTGGAGTGAACGGCAATCAAGCCGACAACAGCGGAAGCGGCAGCGGCGCGGTCTATGTGTTCGTCCGCACAAATGGCGTCTGGACCCAACAAGCCTACCTCAAGGCATCTAATGCGGAGGCTGGTGACAACTTCGGGAAAAATGTAGCCCTGAGCGGAGACACGTTGGCCGTGGGAGCCCCGGCGGAAGGCAGCGCCCTAACGGGGGTCACGGCCGGTGCCCCTAACGAATCGACAACCAGCAACGGAGCTCTGGGTAGCGGCGCGGTATATGTCTTCACACGGACGAATGGCGTCTGGAGTCAGCAGGCCTACGTGAAGGCATCGAACACCGGATCCGGTGACAACTTCGGTCACAGCGTCGCGCTCGATGGAAACACCCTAGCTGTTGGAGCAATTGAGGAAGCCAGCAATGCAACCGGGATCAATGGCGATGAGACGAACAATAGCGCCAGCGGCAGTGGCGCTGTCTATGTATTCACGAGGAGTGCCGGTGTTTGGAGTCAACAGGCCTATCTCAAGGCATCCAATACGGAAGCTGGTGACCAATTTGGTTTCAGCATCTCCCTGAGTGGTGAATCGCTGGTCGTGGGGGCATCTCTTGAAGACAGTGCTTTGACAGGCGTGACCATAAACTCGCCCAATGAAGGAGCGACGCTAAACGCGGCAGGAAATAGTGGGGCGGCCTATGTGTTCACTAGGACGAGTGGTAGCTGGAACCAGCAAGCGTACCTGAAAGCGTCGAATGCACAAAGTGGCGATGAGTTTGGTAGCAGCGTGGCTCTGAGTAGCGATACGTTGGTGGTTGGGGCCAGTCTTGAGGATAGCGTTGCATCCGGGGTCAATGGTGATCAGACGAACAACAGTGCCAGCGGCAGCGGGGCGGCTTATGTCTTTACCCGTAGCGGGACGACGTGGAGCCAACAAGCCTATCTGAAGGCGTCGAATCCAGAAGTGGCTGATAACTTTGGTGCGAGTGTAGCCCTGAGCAGCGACACGGTCGTCATCGGAGCATTTAATGAAGATAGCAACGCATCCGGGGCCAATGGCGATCAGACGAACAACAGTGCCGGCGGCAGCGGGGCGGCTTATATCTTTACTCGTAGCGGAACGACGTGGAGCCAACAGGCCTATCTCAAGGCGTCCAATACGGAAACCGGTGACCAATTTGGCAACAGCGTGGCCGTGAGTGGTGGACAGCTAGCTGTGGGTGCGAATGCGGAAGGCGGTGCGCTTACCGGTATCACCACCGGCTCGCCGAACGAAGCTGACACTGGTAACGGTGCAGCGATCAGCGGGGCCGTGTATCTGTTTGGCCCACAGTAGAGAGTCATAAAATTCCCGCGCCAGATCAAGACTGGCGCGGGGATTCGCGGTACCAGTGAACGCACAGCCAAGACACATACTGTTCTCGATCGACTTGTTCGACTGCCCTGTGACAGGTGTGTCTCGTAAGCCGGCCCGTATCCGATATCCCCAGCACATCTCAGTTTCTGCTTAGATAGACATTTCTCTTTAAAGACGTGCAGCAAGCCGCCACACACCGCACCCGCTCGGAATCTCATCCGTTTACCTTTCCTCCTCTCCTCCGTCTAACCTAATCAGACAAGGTTGGAAGGAGGGACTGATGCAAGCATTCCGTTCAAAAATGAGCATGTTGGTCGTGACGGCCTCGATGCTGTTGTCCGGCTGTGTCTCGACCCTGGTGCACGACGATGTGAAGCACACGGTGGGAATCGACGGCCATTGTTCCGGGAGTCAATGGGTAGACGATTCCTCGATCGCGGTCCTCCCGGTGCCAGTGGTCGCATTTGTGACGCCTCATATCGATCTACGCGACGTCTCCAGCGAGCCCTATCTCAATCGATGTGGAGCGTCAATCAAGGTCATCAATCGGGATGTCTCGGTCAACCGTCTGGCCTGTCTGCCGGCCGGGCTGACACGCATTATTACGCTTGGGGTCTGGCAATGGTGCCCGGCGCGCGTCACCTGGTCGGCCGATGTACTAGCTGATATCCCACGACCTGCAAATGTCTCCCTCGACGAGGAACGAAAACAGAAGTCGTAGCCACAATTATTCAATAAGGAACACACCATGAATACGTCACGATGGATTGTCGGTTTTGGTAGCATGATCGGACTCGCCGGGCTTCTGGTCGCTTGTGGCAGTGAGGGCGTACCCTCCGTGTCGGTCAGTGGATCAGGAAGTGGGGCAGGCAGCGGCTCTGCATCGGCGTCCGGCACGATCACCGGATTTGGGAGTGTCATCGTCAACGGCAAACGATTCGACACCAGTAGTTCGTCCTTTACGGTTGATGGCCAATCCGGCAGTCAGAATGATCTCAAGGTCGGGATGACCGTAACGGTCAATGGTTCGTTTAACGGGACTCAACGGTCGGCGAGCGCTGTGTTTCAAAAGGATGCCGTCGAGGGCCTTGTGCAATCAGTCGCAACGGATGCTCTCAGTTTGATCGTGATGGGGCAAACCGTATTGGTCGACAACACCACAGTGATCGATGACAACATTCCTGGTCGAAACGTGCTCAACCTTGTGGCTGGCACCGACCATGTCGAAGTGAACGGTCACATTCGTCCGAACGGTGTCATTCAGGCGACCTTCATCGAAAGGAAGTTGCTCAACGTGACGCCGGAAGTGCGAGGCTTTGTCACCAATCATAACGATGGAGCCAAGACGTTTCAGATCGGCACCCTCACGGTGAACTATGCGACAGCCCTGATCACCGATATGCCTGCGCCGAGCGGCAGTAATTGGAATGGCCTGTTGGTGGAGACAAAGGGGACCACCTTTAATGCCGTCACGACGACGCTGGCTGCGAGTAAGGTCGAACCGGAGCATCACGGCATCGGCAATCAAGTCGACGAATTCGAAGTCGAGGGATATGTGACGCAGGTGCGTGGGGCCGGTGATTTCTTCATCAACGGCACGCGGGTGCAAACGACAGGGAATACGGCATTCCGGGGCGGCACGATCGACGAGATCACCGTGGGGACAAAGTTGTCAGCGGAAGGGCGATGGGAGAACGGCGTCCTCCTCGCCAAACACGTCAAGTTTCATGAGAGTGTGAAGCTCGAAGGCGACATTGCGACTATTGGCGTGAATTCATTCACGCTCACGGGATTGTCCGGTCTGACGATCACAGTGAACGGTCAGACGGAATTCAAGGATACCAGCCTCGGTGGGTTATCATCCGGCGATCATGTCCGAGTTCGTGGGCGACTGGTTGGTGCCAATTCCGTGATCGCTACCCGCGTTGAGTTACGGTCTACAGATAACGACGTGGATCTGCAGGGGCCGGTGCAGTCGACCGCTGGGAACATCATTGTGATCTTAGGTGTGTCGGTTGATACCAGCACCGTCTCGCAGTTCGAGAGCGTGGGCGGTTCCTCGATGAGTCGTGCCGGGTTCATGGCTGAGGTCAAGCTGAATTCCCTGGTGAAGGTGAAGGGTAATCTGAACGGATCGACGGTGAGATGGGACGAGGCAGAGTTAGAGGATTAATTTGGAGCCTGTCCATCAGCGGGCTACACTGAATCGATCCGATTATTCGAGAAAAGGAGAACCACAATGAACCGGAGTAGTTGGAAAGAAATCATGTTGGGAACCATTGCTGGGGTATCGCTTCTGACCACACCGGTGATGGGAACGGCAAGCAGCGCGACAGAAGATGCGATCGCGCGCCTGGATAACCGAGGTCCTGGGTCGCTGAACAGTGGGCCTGGTTCCATCCACAGCGGTCGGGATGAGGGGACCCGCAGAGGCAGAGATGAAAGAGACGCTCTCTTGGTTGTGCAAGCTGGAGATGACTTTCGCCAAGAAGATCGACGGGTGGACCGGAGAGAAGACCGTCGTCTCGATCGACGGGAAGATCGCCGTGAGGATCGGCAACTCGGCCGACGAGAAGATCGCAGGGAGGACCGGCAGTTCGATCGACGTGAAGATCGGAGAGAAGATCGCCGATCAAACGCGGGTGGCGAAATTCGTGGCCTTGATCGAGCGGATCATGTTGCCGGAGAACACGGCCGTGAAGGCAGAGAGAATGCGCGCATGATGCAAATGGATCGGCCTCACAGGCCGGAACGGATGGAGCGAATCGAGAGACCTGAGCGCCCAGAACATCCTGATCGACCTGAGCGTCCAGAACGACCGGAACGGTCAGGTCGCAACTAGAGTTTCCTCACTCATGTGATGTAAGTATGACGACGGCGCCGAGGTTGTCTCGGCGCCGTTCCATTTTCAAATCAACGGCAATTCACGTACGGATTTCTCGTGCAGAAAGGGATGGTGAACGGGATGCTGAGGGCGAGCAGAATCGCGATGACAGTATCCATCGCGGTGGTCATGGGGATCCTGGGAGGGCATGTATGGGCGGCTGATCCATCTGATAAGCGGCCACAGCAGGCAGTAGAACGAAACTGGCAGATCAGCTTCACCCCAAGCTATAGCCACGGGAACTTTGGGACGAGTACGACAAGCGAGTTTATTTATGTGCCTTTCTCGATTCGACGACTGTTTCCGAAAGGAGATATTTCGCTGGTCATTCCCTCCGTGACGGCGATTACTGACGGACGCACGACCGTTGTCGGGAATACCGCATTTCGAGTCGATGACAACAGCGGAAGTAACAGTGGATCGGGTGGTGGCGGGTCGGATGACGATGGAGGTTGTAGCGGGAAAGGCTCCAATGTTTCAGGCAAGGATCGCGTCTGTGGGACGACGACGCGATCCGTTGGTCAGAAGGTAACTACCACGGGAATCGGCGACGTGATTCTTCGAGGCCGCTACTATCTCGTTGAAGAACAGGAGTATGTGCCGCTGATAGCGGTGACGGCTCGGTTGAAGTTTCCGACAGCCAATGCAAGCCAGGGGTTAGGAACCGGCGAGTTTGATCATGGCTATGGGGTTGAGATCTCGAAGCTGATTGGGACCAGCTGGCTGGTATTTTTCGACGGAGGATATAACGTTATTGGCGACCCGGATCGAGGTGATGGCTCCGGTAGGTTAGGTCTACGCAACCAATATTGGTATGATGTGGGGACAGGCTATTACGTGACCAAGGACCTCCTTGCCAGTGTGTACTTCGAAGAATATCGGGCCCTTCGACCAGGATTACCGAACGCAAGAGATGTCTTTTTCTCATCGAACTACCGATTGTCCGTTGCATGGCGTGTGAATGGGGGCGTGGCGGTTGGTCTTTCAAATGGCGCACCGGACTATGTCCTCTCAATCGGCACTAGTTACCGATTCTAGCCACCTTCTCCTTCGTGTGAGACAGTTTACGCCTCACTGTACGATGCGTCTAATGAAGTATGTAGGTCGAGGCAGACGGTCCTGTGGCATCGGACCAGACTAACTGGAGTCAGCGCATGCCACCGGATCAGTCGGTAGAAGTCGATGATGTGCAATTGGTTGCCAGAAGCCTCAAGCAGGATCATGAGGCCTTCGGACAACTGATCGACCGGCACTCCTCCAGGATCGTCAACCTGGCCTATCGGATGGTGGGCAATCGGGCTGAGGCGGAGGATCTGGCGCAAGAGGCCTTTCTTACTGCCTTTAAGGCGCTGTCGACGTTTCGTGCAGACTCGAAGTTTTCGACGTGGCTCTATCGAATCGCCACCAATAAGTGCAAAGATTGGCTGAGGGCCAAGCGACCGGGGATGGGACAACAGGATGTCGATATTGATGAGACGCTGGATATCCATATCACGGAGGAGCAGACGCCTGAGCGTCTGTTGTCGCAGCAGCAGGTGGCGCAGCAGTTGGAGCAAGCCATCCAGCGACTGCCGCTGCTTTATCGAGAAGCCTTTGTCCTGAAGCACATTGAAGGCATGAACTACGAAGAGATGGAAGCGATTCTTGGAGTCAACAGCGATACGCTCAAGATGCGCGTCTATAAAGGACGGCTCCAACTCAGTCGCGATCTTGCGGCACTGAACCCTGTGCAGTAGGACGTGGCTCGTATGGTGATCCTATGACTGAACCGGACCTCCTCATCCAGCGTTTCCTGGATCACGATCTCACTCCAGAAGAACGGGTGGTATTTTTGCAAACCGTCGATGCCGACCCTACATTGCGTCGACGTTGGCTCAATCTGGAAATGGTGATTGCCGAGGCGGCTCGATTGCCGAGGCTGGCTCCATCACCACGGTTTCTGAGTGAGTTGAAGTCTAGTCTTGCTCCACCGGTTCCGAGCTGGTGGGAGCGTGTGTGGGCGGCTGTGACCACACCACGAACGCTGGAATGGAATCTTGCCGGAGCGATCGCGGCGGCCTGTGTTGTGATGGTGGCAGTCGCGGGGATCTTGACGGCGAGACCGGAACGAGTGGTGGAGGTGCCGGTCGCCATGACCCCAACCCAGACGATTGCCGCTGGTACCAAACAAGAAGCACCACAAGTGTTTGTCCGGCTTGTCCTACTGCAGCCAGGAGCACGATCCGTGTCTGTCGCGGGCGACTTTAATGGATGGAACCCAGCGCACACGCCTCTGGAACGTTCGGACGGCGGGGTGTGGACTGCCACCATTGCCCTCAAACCCGGTCGATACCAATACATGTTTGTGATTGACGGCAAACAATGGGTTGCTGATCCGCTGGCGACGGAAGCCGAGACTGATGGATTCGGCGCACAGAATGCGGTGCTTGATGTGGACATTTAAATTTCCTCGAACGTCTCTTGCAACGAGCCTGGTCTGTATGTACTCTCCCGAAGATGGGGATGGGACTGAACAGGCTTGGCCGCGTCTCTTGGGCGGCGCTCATCGTGGTCATCCTGCTGCACGGATTCTTGGCCTGTGCCAAGCCTCCGGCAATGAAACCCAGCCTGCCCACGCCGCTGGCGGGTGCCGTACGATTCACCCTGCTTGCACCTGGCGCCACACAAGTCTTTCTCGTTGGATCCTTCAATGGTTGGTCCAAGGATGCCACACCTATGACGATAGTCGACGGCGCATTGTGGTCGGTCACGGTGCCCTTGAATCCAGGGGAGTATCCTTTCATGTTCGTGATCGACAGTGGGCAGTGGATCACGCCGCCCCACGCTGAAGATTTTGTGACCGATGGATTCGGGCAAACCAATGGGGTTGTGATCGTACGGTAAAAAGATGATGAGGACTCGAATCGACAGAGTGATGGGGGTGCTGAGCGTCATGGTCGCCTTGACGGCTCCCTCGGTCTGGGCCGAACCGCTCACGGCTCAGGATCGGGACGCGATTACTCGGCTTGGTTCCACGCAAGGTCGTTCGGAGAACGAGATCGCACCCTTGCTCGATCACGTCAGCAAGGCTGGGGAGCGAGGCCTTCCCACCGAGTCGTTGCTGAACAAGGTCCGCGAAGGCCTAGCCAAAGGGGTTGAACCCAAGCGGATCGATCCGGTGCTGCGACAGATGACATCTCGACTCGAATCTGCCCATGAAGTCTTGCAGGAGGCTGGTTCTCGCGGCATGGAGGAGGGGAATCGGCAGCGTGCCATCGAGATCATGGCTGAAGCGCTCTCGCGTGGGACCACCGTGGATGAAGTGCGGGAGCTGAGCCGATTGTCGCAAGATGGTCGACACAAGGCGACGCAGGAAGAGCTCGCAGCTGGTGCCAAGGGCTTAGCCGTGATGAAGGAAGGACGAATTCCGTCGAAAGATGGAGCGGCCTTGGTCGGCGAGGGGATGAAGCAAGGCTATCGCGCATCGGAACTCCTGGATCTCAGCCGGGAAGTCAAGCGGCGTGGATCAGATTTTGAAGAAGGGCGTGCAAGCCTCAAAGCGCTTCGTGAGCAGGTCAGGCGTGGAGAACGCACTGATCGGCTCTTCAAGGATGAGGATCACAGTGGATCTGGGAGCGGATCAGGTGGTGATCGAAGAGACCGGGGAGATCGCGGAGGGCGAGACAGTCGAGAGGAGTCCTCACGCGATCGGTCGGACCGACACGACCGATCAGGGGGAGGCGATCGATCGGACCGCACCGATCGTCCTGACAAAGTTGACCGCCTTGATCGCCCTGAGAAAGTCGATCGCATTGAGCGTCCGGATAGACTCGACCGATTGGACCGATCTGACCATTCCGGCAGTGGGCGAGATCGTTGATTTTTGCGTGCCATCTTCTTTGCACGAACCCCTCAAAGAGTGGATCTTTCTTTCCTTACTTGATACACCAAGCCGGAGAAGGCTCTGTGTTGTGACAGGTGTCCGAGCGTCAGGCCTCAGTATCCATGGCGGTTCGTGACCCATCAGCCGGTTCATGTTGGATTGCGCGATTGTGAAACGTCGCATGTGAAGCGTATCTCGTTCCGGATCAAGTCGCTTCACAAACGACGTGCAACGAATATTGTCGCGGAGGCGTATTGGCTGTGGTGGTAGTAGACGCGTTGATGATTCATCCTGGCCAGGAGAAGGTCGTGCCGAGCGAGGAGGGAATGATGAAGGGTATGTTCATCGCAATCAGTGGGGCGATCATACTGCTGAGCAGTATGGTCTATGCTCAGTCTGATACGCAGGTGACCGATCAACGGCAGATGAGTCAAGAGGACTGGATTGAGCGCAGCTTCGACAGAGGACAGCTCAATCGCCAGGAAGAAGGTCAGCTCAATCGTGAACAAGCTCGCCTCGATCCTAGAGAGAGTAGGGGAAAAGCGGACGGAATAGTGAAAAAGAAAGAAGCCGCACGAAGTGGTGCCGAACGGAAACGTACGTCCCGGCCTATTGTGCGAGAACGGCAGGAGCGTCGGGATGCACGGCATCGCTGATCTCGATATGGTTTATGATGTTGATCGTGGCGCCCTTTTCTTTCTGTTCGGGCATCCCGTCAACTGGCCTTCGGCCGTGGTGCTTTGTGTCTGATCTGGTCCCTGCTACAATGCCTGCATGGATGTGATCGCGACGCACGGCAATGCCGATTTTGATGGCCTCGCCTCGATGGTTGCCGCGAGGAAACTCTTTCCGGGAGCGAGGCTGGTGTTGCCGGCCGGAGCGCAGGAAGCGGTTCGTAACTTTCTCTCCGTTCATGATCTTAATCTCAGTAAACTGAAAGAACTCGACCTCGCGCAGATCACAAGATTGATTCTGGTCGATACCCAAGAACCGAGTCGAATCGGGACGCTCACTTCCTGTCTGGAGAATTCCGCGGTCGAAGTCGTGGTCTTTGATCACCATATCGAGTCGGATTCCGTCTCTGCCGGATGTTCGAAACAGTCGGTGGTGGACTCGGTTGGAGCCACGACGACGCTGCTCATCGAGCAGCTCCAGCGGCGGCATATCCCAGTGACACCGTTTGAGGCGACCGTGATGGCCCTCGGTCTCTATGAAGAGACCGGGTCGTTTACCTTCGCCTCCACGACCAGCCGAGATTTGGTAGCCGGAGCATTCCTTGTCCAAGCCGGCGCGGATCTCAATATGGTCTCGGATACCCTCTACACACCGCTTGATCCGGATGCCGTTGCGCTGCTGAATGATTTCTTGGAGCACAGTGACGTGCTGTACCTGGAAGGCCGCAAAGTCCTCGTGTCCACGAGCACGATCGATCGCTGCCGCGGCGAAGCGGCCGGCGTGGTGCATCGCCTCGCCGAATTGCAGGGAGTTGATGCAGTTGTCGTGGCCGTCATGATGGCGGATCGTGTGGAAGTGATCGGAAGAAGTCGTCGACCTGAGATAGACGTCGGTTGGATCGCTCGAGAATTCAAAGGAGGAGGCCATGCCGTCGCGGCATCCGCCACAGTCAAAGGGCAGACGCTCTCAGAAGTCAAGGAGAAGGTCGTTCAGCTGCTGACCACACACTATCGCCCGACCCTGCTGGCCCAGGATGTCATGACCCTCCCGGTGAAGGCGATCGAGACGGACACGACCGTTGCTGAAGCCGGACAGCGGATGACGGCTTACGGTCTGAATGTCTTTCCCATCTTGGATGAGAAGGACCGTTACACGGGGATCGTCAGCAGGGAGTCGATTCAGAAGGCGTTGTTTCATCGGCTGGGTAAGATGGCCGTGCGTGACATCATGCAGACCGATGCGTATACCGCGCGGCCGGAGACATCCTTTCATGAAATCGAAACCGCCATGATCGAGCGTAACCAGCGATGTGTTCCGATCGTCAAAGAGGCGAAAGTCGTCGGTGTCATTACCCGAACCGATTTACTGCGAACGCTTCATGACGATGTGCTGAAGACCGCCAGAACACGCACCATTCAACCAAGCGACGCTGGGACTGAGGCCGGAAGGCCACATCGCAATGTGAAGGGATTGTTGCGGAGCCGCTTGCCGCATCGCCTGGTGACATTGCTGGAAGAGGCCGGACACCTGGCGGACCGCTGCGAGGTCTCACTGTTTGTCGTAGGCGGCTGTGTCAGGGATCTGCTGCTGGGCATTCACAATCTCGACTTGGACCTCGTCGTCGAAGGTGACGGGATCGCGTTCGCACGAAAGCTCGGTGACGTCTATGAGGCTCGGGTCAAGGTGCATGAGCGATTCGGAACCGCGATCGTGCTGCTGCCGGACGGCCTCAAGCTCGATGTAGCCACCGCACGAACAGAGTACTACGAGTATCCCACTGCCTTGCCGACGGTGGAACAGAGTTCCATCAAGAAAGATCTCTATCGTCGTGACTTCACGATCAATGCCCTGGCCGTTCGACTGAACGGGAAGGGGTTCGGCGATGTACAGGATTTCTATGGTGGACAACGAGACCTCAACGATAAAGTGATTCGCGTCTTGCATGGCCTCAGCTTTGTCGAAGACCCGACTCGTGTGTTCCGAGCGATACGATTTGAAACGCGATTCGGCTTTCGTTTGGGCAAGGACACAATTGCGTTGATTGCGGGCGCGGTCAAGATGAACCTCTTTCACCGACTGTCCGGCCATCGCTTGCTGGAAGAACTGAAATTGCTCTTTTCTGAACGCGAACCACGGCAGAGCATCAAGCGGATCGTGGATTTGGGATTGTTGCGATTTATCCATCCCAAGCTCAGCTGGTCCGATCGGTTGGATCGGTTGCTGGCTGCACTCGAAGAAGCGGTCGATTGGTACCGCTTGCTCTACCTGGATCGAAAGATGGATGTTTGGTTGGTCTACCTGATGGCACTGGTCGAGGTGTTGCCGGAGCGTGCCGTGAGGGATGTGCTGAAGCGATTTCCCTTGTCCGAGCAAGAGGCCACCAAGCTCAAACTGGCCCGTGTGGGCTGTCATAATATCATCCGTCAACTCGCCTCGAAGCGGTCTCTCAAACCGGCGGAGGTATACCACCTCTTGTCGGGGCTATCCGATGAAACACTCATAGTCCTGATGGCGAAAAGCAAAGGAGAGATGGTCAAACGTCAGGTGTCGGCCTTTCTCACGACCTATCAACATGTGAAGCCCATAATGACAGGCACTGATCTCAAGGCCATGGGACTCAAGCCCGGACCGCAATTCAAACGGATACTTGAACAATTGCTTGGAGCGCGTTTGAATGGAGAGGTCAAGACGGAAGCAGAAGAACGGCAGCTCACGTGTCGTCTGATTGAAGAACCCAAGCGTGTTTGAGCGGATATTCCCGCGCCTCGCACAGATATCGCTACATCCACCTTTGGATTGAGTTCGAAGTTGGTTGCTTATCCCAATAAGCGACTCCAGACCATAGGTCGTCTCCGAATGCCTGCCTGTACCATGAATGTGGAAAAGCTATTATGGACTAACCGTTCCATAATATGTTAACGATCAAACATGGCACGACCTAAAGCATTTAATCCGGATGAAGCGCTGGAAAAGGCCATGCATGTTTTCTGGTACAAGGGCTATGAAGCCACATCGATGGAGGACTTGCTTCCAGCGATGAATATTAGTCGGAGCTCCTTCTATGACACCTTCGGTGACAAGCGGCAGTTGTTCTTACAGGCTCTCGACCGGTATCGCGAGTCCGTGGTGAAACCGAATTGCTCGCTCTTCACTCAAGAGGGATCGGCACTGCTGTGCCTGCGCCAATTTCTCGACAACTTGTTCGAATGGGCACTGATGGACCCACAACGACGCGGCTGCCTGGTGGGAAACACCATCATCGAGTTAGGCCCCCACGAGCGTGACGTTGCTCGCAAGCTGAATCGTGCGTTGAAGTTGAGGGAGGATACGTTGTTCCACCTTCTGACTCGTGCCAAAGCGCAAGGCGAACTCGAATCGGATAAAGATCCACGCGTGTTGGCACGGGTCCTCGTCACGATGATCCTTGGTACTGCTGCGATGATTAAGGCCGGCACACCAGCGAAAATGGTCAAACAAACTGTGTCGACTGTGCTTTCAGCCTTGATCGGGTAGTTTTGTTGTGACTCATACTGGAACGGTTATTCCATAAAGTTCACATGTCGAGGTATCCCATGTCGCATCAATCCTCTGCTATTGTCCTGGGAGCAAGCATCGGCGGACTGCTCACCGCTCGGGCGTTGAGCAACCATTTTGATCGCATTACGATCGTCGAACGCGATCTGCTGCCGGATTGCGCAGAACCTCGTCGAAGCGTTCCACAATCTGCACATGCGCACGGTTTGTTGGCGAGCGGCTACCGAGTGATGGATCACTATTTCCCAGGCATGATGCAAGAGCTGAATGCCCTAGGAGCTCCCATCGGTGATATCGTTGGCGACTTTCTCTGGTTTCAATATGGCCATTGGAAGTTGCGCCATGCATCCGGTCTCCCAGGGATCATGGCAAGTCGCCCCTGCCTGGAAACGGCCATCCGTCATCGGGTCAAAAGTCTCCCCAACGTGACCTTCTTGGAAGGCACCAGCGGCATCCGACCAATGTTCGATTCGCAAATCGGACGGGTGACAGGACTGACCGTACGACGCCAGGATAGTCAGGATGAGGAACGCTTGACAGCGGATCTTGTGGTAGACGTCACCGGCAGAGGATCACGCTCGCCGCAGTGGTTGGACGAGTGGGGATTTGGCCAACCTCAAGTCGCCACTGTCACGGTGAACGTCGGGTACGCCACGGGTGTCTTCGAACGTCGGCCTGGCGATTTCTTTGACTCCATGGGGGCTCTCGTCCAAGGAGCACCAACAACCACTAGGTATGCGGCGATCCTTGCTGCTGAGGGTAACCGTTGGATCATTACCCTTGCGGGGACAGTCGGCGACTATCCACCGACCGACTTAACAGGGTGGAGGCAATTTGCCGCTAGCCTTCCAGTCCCGGCTGTCCATGCGCTCGTGAGCAAGGCGCGGCCGTTGAAGGAGATCACCAACTACCGATTTCCAGCAGACCAGCGTCGGCTCTATGAGTGTATGAAGCGTTTCCCTGATGGCTATCTGGTCATCGGCGACGCGGTGTGCAGTTTCAATCCCGTCTACGGGCAGGGGATGTCCGTGGCGGCACTGGAGGCGCAAGCTCTTGACGATGAACTGACGCAGGGTATTCAGGGCCTTGCCGCCCGTTTCTATCGCAGAGCGCGAAAGATCGTCGATATTCCCTGGGCAATTGCAACCGGTGAAGATTTGCGCATTCCGCAAGTTGAAGGAATACGTCCGCTTGGCTTTGCTATCATCGGTCGGTACCTCGAAAGGCTTCACGTGGTTGCGGCCGAGGATCGTGTTGTGTGCCGTGCATTCATGGAGGTGCTCAATCTGTTGGCATCACCCACCTCACTGCTGTCGCCACGCATCGCATGGCGAGTGCTCAGACCACGTAACTCCACCAGAAAAGAGCAGCAGGACCCTATGGAGGCTAGATCACGTGTGGCTTGAGTTGTTATGAACAACCCAAGATAGGATCCCCTATATAGTCGACGGAGTTTGCCAAAGTGTGAGCAAGAGAGCTCTCGTATCACTCAGCATCTTCGCCAAGGCTACATATGTTGCACGCACGACGAGTGGCGCAATAACACCCATGTGATGTCAATGAGGAAAATTATACGCGAACTCTTGAAGAAGATAGGGGAGCGATATGATGGCAGGCCTGAACCTTGTTGAGAAATCGTTCATATACATTTCGCATGGTACCTGGATAATTGTCTTCAGTCTGTCCTTGGTTGCCTGTGACCAGAATATTGAACCGGATGTGGTACGTCCTGTGCGCAGTATCGTGATCGAAACTCACGCGTCCGGCGATCTCATTGCGTTGACTGGCCAGTTGCACGCACGTGACGAAACCAAATTGGCTTTCCGGCTCTCCGGCAAGCTCATTCATAGTTCGGTGAGCGTCGGTGATACGGTGAAGACCGGGCAGATCGTGGCGCTAATGGATGCGGCGACGGAACGGCATGCCAGGAATGCCGCACAGGCCGATCATGCGGCGGCGCAAGCCCTCCTGGATCAAACCACCGCGGCTGAACGTCGATTCGGCAACCTGCTTCAAGAAAAGGCCGTGTCGCAGGCCGAGTATGAAGAAGCCGTGCGGCAGCTGAAAGCTGCCCAGTCTCAAGTGAACGCGACTCGGGCCAAGCTCAATTCCTCGGAGGTTCAGCTCAGCTATACGGAGCTTAAGGCGGATGCAGCCGGAGTGATTACTGCGAAGGGTGCGGAGCCTGGTGAGGTCGTTCAGGCGGGGCAGATGGTGTTCGTGTTGGCGCATCAAGAAGGCCGGGATGCCGTCTTCGATATGCCGGCACAGATTATTCGAGATGGTCTCTCACCGCAGCAGGAAATCGATGTGTGGCTGGCCGACAATCCATCTATTAAGACGGTGGGTCATGTCCGTGAAATCTCCCCGCAGGCGAATCCCTCGACGAGAACCTATCCGGTGAAGGTGAGCCTGCACTCGCTTCCCTCCGGAATGTTTCTCGGGTCGACCATTGTCGGTCGGGTGAAACTACGAGCAGGCTCGCAAATAGAAATTCCATCCTCCGCACTGATGATGCGGGAGTCCCATCCCGCCGTGTGGGTCATTGATCCGAACTCGCATACCGTTCAGAAACGTGAGGTGGAGGTCGCTCGCCATCATCAGAACGCGGTGGTGATTGCCTCCGGCTTGGCGTCTGGGGAACGAATCGTCACGGCAGGCGCGCATTCGCTCCATCAAGGGCAACAGGTTACGTTGCTGGAGGATGTGAATGGCCGGCGTTAATCTGTCTGAATGGGCCATCCGTCACAAGGCCCTGACGACCTATCTCATGGTTGTGACGCTGATTGCGGGTGCCTATGCGTATGTGAATTTGGGACGGAACGAAGATCCGCCGTTCACGATCAGGGTCATGGTGGTGCAAACCCTCTGGCCCGGTGCGACGCAAGATGAAACGATGCAGCAGGTCACCGATCGGATCGAGAAGAAACTGCAAGAGATTCCTTATCTGGATTATCTGAAAAGTTACACCACGGCGGGGAAGTCCACGATCTTTGTGTCGCTCCTGGATAGTTCTCCAAAAGAAGAGGTGGCGTCTGTCTGGTATCAAGTGCGAAAAAAAGTTGGCGACATCGCGCATACGCTTCCACAGGGCGTAACAGGGCCGTTCTTCAATGATGAATTCAGCGACACGTTCGGTATTATTTACGGTTTCACCGCAGATGGGTTTTCCCATCGCGAGTTGAGGGACTATGTCGAGTTGGCACGGTCTCGGTTCCTGGAAGCCCCCGATATTGCGAAGGTGGATATCATTGGGGCGCAGGATGAACGTATCTTCGTCGAGTTTTCTGCGCAACGCATGGCCGAGCTCGAACTTGATCGGTTCGCCTTGATCAGGGCGCTCCAACAACAGAATGCGGTCAACCCCTCGGGCATCATCCAAACGCACGATGAACGGGTTCTTGTGGAGGTCTCAGGGAAATTCCTCTCTGAACAGGATTTTCTGCAGATCAATTTTGCCATCGGCAATCGCATGTTGCGGTTGGGGGACCTGGCCACGGTGTCCCGTGGGTACACCGATCCTCCACAACCGCTCTTTCGAGTTAATGGGCAAGACGCGATCGGCTTGGCCATTTCGATGCGGTCGGCCGGCGATATCCTGGCGCTCGAACGCAATCTCCATCAGGTCGTACGACAACTGACGGCGACGTTGCCTGTTGGGATCGATATTCATCTTGTGGCGGATCAACCGAAGGTCGTGCATGAAGCCGTCCATGATTTTATGGAGGCTCTATGGGAGGCGATTGCCATTGTCCTCGCTATCAGCTTTCTCAGTCTTGGTGTCAGAGCGGGACTCGTCGTGGCCTGTTCGATCCCGTTGGTTCTGGCCTGCGTCTTTGTGATGATGCAGATGTGGGGGGTCGACTTCCAACGGATTTCGCTAGGCGCACTGATTATCGCTCTTGGGTTGCTGGTTGATGATGCCATGATCACGGTGGAAAGCATGATCACCAAGCTTGAACAGGGCTGGGATGCATTCCGTTCAGCGACGTACGCCTATACGACCACAGCATTTCCCATGTTGACCGGGACGCTGGTGACCATGATCGGCTTTGTGCCGGTTGGTTTTGCGAAAAGCAGCGCGGGCGAGTATACGTTTTCCCTTTTCCTTGTAGTGGCGGGCGCCTTACTCGCCTCATGGTTTGTCGCGGTGCTGTTCTCGCCCCTGATCGGCACGCTCGTGTTGTCGACATCACATCACTCCATGCAAACGGACAAGGGGTGGACCGTTCGGTGCTTCCACCGGATGCTGGTGTGGTGCATGCGTCATTCCAAGACCACCATCGCCATGACACTCGGTCTCTTTTGTGGCGCCCTGGCGTTGCTGCCCTTGGTTCCCAATCAATTTTTCCCATCCTCAGACCGCCCTGAGCTGGTCGTCGATTTACGTCTGAGGCAGGATGTGCCGATGTACACGACCGACAAGGTCTCACAGCGGCTCGATGCGATTCTTCGTGATGATGACGAGATCGATCATTGGAGCTCGTATGTCGGGCGCGGGGCCGTCCGTTTTTATTTGCCTCTCGATGTCCAACTGGACCACGAGTTTTTTGCCGAAACCGTCATCGTCACGAAGAGTCTTGAGGCGCGTGAACATGTACGGGCACGCCTTGAAGACACCTTGGCGCAGAGGTTTCCTGAAGTCGTTGGGCGCATTTACCCGCTTGAATTAGGTCCTCCTGTCGGGTGGCCTGTTCAGTACCGCGTCAGCGGGGCTGACTCCGTCCAGGTCCGCGAGATCGCCGACCGTGTCGCGAACGTCATGGCGGCGACTCCAGAACTACGAAACGTGAACTTTAACTGGATGGAGCCGATCCAGAAGCTCACTATTCAGGTCCACCAAGATAAGGCAAGGTTGTTGAGGTTGAGTTCGTCGGATGTTGCCCAGGCGATCAACCTTGTGGTATCCGGCGAGACAGCCACGCAGGTCCGTGACCATATTTACTTGATCGATGTCGTGATCAGGGCGAAAGAAACGGAACGCATCTCCTTAGACCGAATGCGGGCATTGGAGATTCCGCTGCCCAACGGGAAGACCGTGCCGCTGACCGAACTGGCCAGTATTCAGTATGAGCAAGATACTCCCCTGATCTGGCGGAGAGGCCGAGTGCCCACCCTCACGGTGCAGGCGGAAGTCAAGAACGGCATCATGCCAGACACCGCTGTCAACCATCTTCAACAGCCGATAATGGCCTTACGAGAACAGCTTCCTCCAGGATATGACATTGCGGTGGGGGGCAGCGTGGAGGAAAGCACAAAGTCTCAGGCGTCGGTGGCTGCGGTCTTTCCGATCACGATCATCTTGATGATGACCGTTCTCATGGTGCAAATGCAGAACTTTAGTCGGCTGGTGTTGGTGCTGAGCGTCACACCACTCGGCCTCATCGGGGTGGTCCTGGCGCTACTGGTTGTACAGAAGGCCATGGGATTTGTCTCGCTGCTGGGAGTCATCGCACTCGTCGGCATGATCATCCGCAATTCAGTTATTCTCGTCCATCAGATCCAAGTCGAGAAGGAAGCAGGGCATTCGGATTGGCATGCTATTGTGGAAGCGGCCCTCCTGCGATTCCGTCCGATCATGTTGACCGCCGTTGCCGCGATCCTTGGCATGTTGCCCATTGCCCCGACTGTCTTCTGGGGACCTATGGCCGCCGCGATTATGGGCGGCCTGGCGGTCGCCACTATGCTGACCCTAATTTTTCTCCCATCTCTGTATGTCGTGTGGTTCCAGATACACGAAGACGCACCGAACGCCGCAAAATCCGCTGCGTGATGATGTCCGAAGTCTAGCGATGGCTCATGGATAAAGGGTCATGTCGAATTCCGCTCATCCATCGGAATGATGGTCGCTGAGGTTTCCTTGAGTCGCAAGAGTGGTGCCATGGTCAGGGTGTATTCATCCGGTTGAACGAGCACAAACAATAGTTCCTCTCCTGCTTTACCACTGCGAAAGCAGTCCCTCCAGCTGGAATTGCAACATTTTCATTTTTTGAAGCCAAACCCCACCTGGCGTGATATCCAAGGATGAGCAAAAGAACCTGTGTCACAATTACATACATAATTATTGCCATGGTAGATGACGCTATTTGGCAGATTTGCGTATACGGACTCTGTGTCGGCGTGGTCATTGCCGTCATGTTGGGGCTCCCGCCATTGCTTGGCGAGTGGCACTGGAGGAAACCGGAACGTCGATCTGAGAGCGCGACCGCCATTCCTTATGAGTGTGGGATTCGTCCAACCGGAAGCGCGCAAGTTCGTCCGCCGGTTCAGTACTACTTGATCGCCATGTTCTTCGTCATTTTTGACGTGGAGGCCGCGTATCTCTATGCCTGGGCGGTCGCGGTGCCGGAGACCGGCTGGCTGGGCTTCATCGAAGTGACGATCTTTGTCTCCATTCTGTTGGCCTCCCTTGCCTATTTATGGCTGACGGGAGCGCTCGATTGGCATGCCCACTCTCAGCGTCGACGAGTCACTCACCAGCAGAAACCACAGATGCACACGTCAACGGAGCTCTACAATGACCGAGTGGCGTAGCGGACGGCTCGAAGGTGTACGGGTGACTGAGGGCGGCGATGGCCCGCTCACCTCTGTCGTCGGACAGTCAGTCCTCTTTGCGAAGCTGCAAGATCTCCTGGCCTGGGGCCGGAAAAACTCACTCTGGCCCTTAAATTTCGGTTTGTCTTGTTGTTTCGTCGAAATGGCGACGAGCTTCACCAGTGTCTACGACGTGGCGCGGTTCGGGGCGGAAGTCGCACGTGGGTCACCTCGACAGGCCGATGTGTTGGTCGTCTCGGGTACGGTCTTTCTAAAGGTGGCCCCCGTCATCAAGCAGCTCTATGAACAGATGTTGGAGCCACGTTGGGTAATTTCGATGGGCTCCTGCTCAAACTCCGGCGGCATGTTTGACGCCTATTCCGTCGTGCAGGGGGTCGACAAGTTTATTCCCGTGGATGTGTATATGCCGGGATGTCCACCGCCGCCCCATGCGTTTATGGAATGTCTCCTCCTCCTCCAGAGCATGGTGGGGTCAGAGCGACGTCCGTTGAGCGTGCACTTCGGTCCACAGGACGTGCAGAGACCGATCATGCCATCAATGCGGGATGCGAAGCGCGCAGAGCGGATGGGGCAACGTGAATATCCCAGTATTGATGTGCTTCCTCGGACCGATCTTCTCTCCTCGCATTTTGCAGGGCAGCCTGGTGGGCGTTCGAAAGGCAAGTCATGACGTTGCGTGCCTCGGCTCTGAGCGATGCCTCAATCGCTGAACAAAGCGGCTTACTCTCGGAGCTCATGGCTCACTGTGGTTCGGACGGATCTCTGGTGGCGGTTCAGACAACCAAGGATGGGATTCCGACGGTCTGGATCAAGAGACAACAGCTTCGTGATGTGCTTCGCTACGTCAAATCCGAACTTTCTCGTCCATTTTCGATGTTGTTCGACCTGAGTGCGACCGACGAACGGCTCCGTCGAAACCATGACGGATTACCAATCGGAACCTTTACGGTATTTTATCACCTCTTTTCCTTTGATCGGAATCAGTCGCTCCGTATCAAGGTGGCGCTTGATGATGAGTCGCTTTCTCTGCCCTCCATCATCGATCTATGGCCTAACGCCGATTGGTATGAACGGGAAATCTTCGACATGTTCGGGATTCGGTTCGAGGGGCATCCGTTTCTTCGTCGTCTCCTGATGCCCTCCTGGTGGGATGGATATCCGCTTCGAAAGGACCATCCGTCCCGTGCGACGGAAGTTGGGATGTTCCAATTACCGCCGGACAAGCTGGACATGACGCAGGATGCGCTGCAATTCAAGCCGGAGGACTGGGGATTGCCGCGCACCTACCACGATCGTGACTCCGATTTCGACTATATGTTCATCAATCTCGGCCCGGCCCATACCGGGACACATGGCGTGTTGCGGCTGGTGGCGCAGCTCGCGGGCGAAGAAATCGTCAACATCGTTCCGGATATCGGTTTCCATCATCGTTCACAGGAAAAGATCGCCGAGCGGCAGACCTGGCATACCTTCATTCCTTACACCGACCGGATCGACTATCTCCAGGGCGTGCTGAATGAGATGCCGTATTGTCTTGCAGTCGAACGACTGGCAGGAATTACCGTTCCCCCGCGAGCGCAAGCCATCCGCGTCATGATGTCGGAGTTCTACCGAATCGCCAGCCATCTCGTCTGGTACGGGACTTTTGCCGGAGATGTGGGCGCGTTGTCGCCCGTGTTTTACATGTTCAATGACCGAGAGCGTATCCTCTCCATCGTGGAAGCCGTCTGTGGCGGCCGGATGCATCCGAATTGGTTCAGGATCGGTGGGGTTGCGCGAGATCTTCCTATTGGGTGGGACCAGCTTGTTCGTCAGTTCATTGATTGGTTCCCGGAGCGACTCGACGACTATGAGCGCCTGGTCATGGACAATCCTATCCTGAAACAACGGACCGTCGGGATTGGAGTCCTATCGCGCGAGGACGCGATTGCGTGGGGCGCCACCGGTCCGATGCTTCGGGCCTGCGGGTTGCCGTGGGATTTGCGCAAAGTCCGTCCCTATTCCGGCTATGAGCAGTTTGATTTTGAGGTTCCAACCGCGTCGAATGGTGATTGTTATGATCGAGCGGTGGTGCACATGTTGGAGTTGCGCCAGTCGCTGAGGATCATTCGGCAGTGTCTCGATTCCATGCCAGCCGGTCCCTATACGTCGCTTGATCCACTTGCCACTCCGCCGTTGAAGCAGCACACGATGCAAGATATTGAAACGCTCATCAACCACTTTGTCGGGGTGAGCTGGGGACCGGTTCTGCCTCCAGGCGAAGCGGAAGTTTCGACTGAATCGTCTAAGGGGCAGACCAGTTACTATCTGACGAGTGATGGGTCGCAGTTCTCGTACAGGACGAGAATTCGCACACCCTCGTTTGCCCACATTCAGATGGTGCCGCTCATGGCACGTGGTGAGTTGTTGTCAGATCTCTTAGCGGTGTTGGGCAGTGTGGATTATGTCCTCTCTGATGTGGATCGGTGAGTGGCTGTGTTTGGGGTTTTGAGTTTCATGTTGTGAAATAACCTGAAACCTTAAACTCGAAACCTGAAACTAGGAACGAGAGACGTCATGCTGACTGAGATCGAACGCAGGGAGCTGGAAGATGCGGTGAAGCACTATCCTGAGAAACGGGGAGCGGCCATCGATGCTTTGCTGACGGTCCAGCGACATCGTGGATGGATTTCGGATGAGTCGCTTCTCGATATTGCACGGTTTCTTGAGATTACAGCGGAGGACCTCGACAGCATTGCCACGTTCTACAATCTTGTGTTTCGCAAACCCGTCGGCCGGCATGTGGCGTTCGTGTGTGACAGTATCAGCTGCTGGATCAAGGGATGCGAGCAAGTGCAAGAGCAGATCAAGAATCTCTATGACATAGATCTCGGACAGACGACCTCTGATGGGCGCCTGACGGTTTTGCCAATCGCATGCTTGGGGCATTGTGAACGGGCACCGGCCATGATGATTGATCAAGATGTATACGGCCAGGTGACGCCAGAAAAAATGGAAATAATTATGGAGAAATACAAATAGCAAAAAGTAGGAGATGTAAAAAACCAGCTTGTAGTTATTAGTATATTTACACCGCGTATTAAAAACTAATGAATAACGAACGACCACTTACCCAACATCTTCATCCCAATGGAAGGCCAAGGCTTCTGAGAGAGTATGTCTCGACAGGGGGGTATGGCAGCCTCCAGAAGCTTGCTGCTGGGATGGTTCCCAAGGATGTGCAACGGCTCGTCGGCGAGGCGGGCTTGAGGGGGAGAGGCGGCGGTGGGTTCCCCACGGGCACCAAGTGGAGCTTCGTCCCGATGGGACCCGATGCATCGAAACCAAAATATATCGTCGCCAACGGCGATGAAATGGAGCCGGGGACCTTCAAGGATCGAATCCTGATGGAAGGGGATCCTCATGGGCTCGTCGAAGGCATGATCATGGCGGGCTATGCCCTGGACGCCGAGGTTGGCTACATTTTCTTACGTGGAGAATATCACCTGTCCGCCCAGCGTCTGAATCAGGCTATTGCGGAGGCCTATGCGGAAGGATATCTCGGGAAGTCGCTCCCAGGGACGACCTTTCGGTTCGATCTCCATCTCCATTCCAGTGCCGGGCGGTACATCTGTGGTGAGGAAACGGCACTGCTCAACGCATTGGAAGGCAAGCGAGCGGTTCCACGAGCGAAACCTCCCTTCCCACAGACGGTCGGCTTATGGGGACAGCCCACCATCGTGCAGAACGTCGAGACGCTCTACAACATTCCTCATATCATCAATCATGGTGTTGAGTGGTATCACCGGTTGAGTCGGACCAAGGACGGCGGCACCAAAATCTATGGCATTAGCGGCCGCGTCACCAATCCGGGCTGGTGGGAGTTGCCGCTCGGCACGACTGCGCGTGAAATCTTGGATCGGCATGCCGGGGGGATGGCCGATGGTATTGGCTTTCGTGGCCTGTTGCCCGGTGGAATCTCGACCTCTTTTATGATCGAGGAACACCTGGATCTCCCTCTGGACTTTTCTTCATTCCCGCCGGACGTGGGCCGTCTTGGCACGGGGACCATGATCATCCTGGATGACCAGACCTGCCCCGTCGGATTCGTCCTGAACCTTGAAAAGTTCTTTGCGCGTGAGTCCTGTGGTTGGTGCACGCCATGCCGAGAGGGGTTGCCGTGGGTGGCAAAGCTCTTGACGGCGTTCGAAGAGGGACGCGCCACTCGTGATGATTTATCGCTGCTTGACATGCATACCAAATGGCTGGCGCCAGGGCATACCTTCTGCGGTCTGGCACCGGGAGCGATGGCTCCGTTGCAGTCGGCCCTGAAGTACTTTCGCGAAGACTTCGAGCGACACATCATGATCGGTGGATGTCCGTGGAGCAAGAAGTCAGCGCAGCAGAGGGTCTTGGTCTAGGCCTATGGCGATCATCATCGTCGATAATCAGTCGTATACCGTGGATGAGAGGCAGAATCTCCTTGCTGCCTGTCTTGGGCATGGGTTGAATGTGCCCTACTTCTGCTGGCACCCGGCGATGGGGTCGGTCGGGGCGTGCAGGCAGTGTGCGGTGAAACAGTTCAAGGACGATCGTGATCAGTCCGGGCGGCTGGTGATGTCCTGTATGACTCCCGCGACCAACGGCACGCGTATCGCGATCGATGACCCTGAGGCGAAAGCTTTTCGCGCATCCGTCATCGAATGGTTGATGGTGAACCATCCGCACGACTGTCCGGTGTGTGATGAAGGAGGGGAGTGCCATTTGCAAGACATGACGGTCATGACCGGACATGTCTACCGACGCTCTCGCTTCCCGAAGCGAACCCATCGCAATCAGGACCTCGGTCCGTTCATTCGTCATGAGATGAACCGGTGTATCCAATGCTACCGCTGCGTACGGTATTACCGGGATTATGCGGGCGGACGAGACCTCAATGTCTTTGGGGCACACGACGCCCTGTACTTCGGCCGGGAGCAGGACGGCACCTTAGAGAACGAATTCAGCGGGAATCTGGTGGAGATCTGTCCGACCGGCGTATTCACCGACAAAACCTTCTTTCATCACTATACGAGAAAGTGGGATTTGCAA